>JAKDKP010000035.1 GCA_030453285.1 Propionibacteriales bacterium | reverse complement strand
CACACGATCAGATCCCCAACAGACCCACCGTTGCTACGACGCTATGACTCCGCCGTTGCGCCTACTTGACTTACGCAGCCCTGTGTGACGATGGTGAAGGAAATGTGAGGTAGGAGCAGCGGGTGACGGTACGGGAGGCGCGACGCGCGCGGGACGCCGACGAGACGGCGATCCCCTCCTGGCTCGACCCGATCGTCCGGGCCGCCAGCCAGGCCGTGGGAGGTCCGTACGGACGCCGGGCCAAGGGCTGGACCCTGCTCACCCCCGGGGTGATCGCGGTCCTGGTCGCCACCGTCACCTGGGTGGTCGGGGCCCTGCAGAAGCTGCCCTGCCGCTACGACCAGGTCGGCAAGTCCGTCGACTGGTTCGCCTGGATGTGTTACTCCGACATCCCGCTGCTGTACCGCTACCGGGGCCTGGCCGACGGCAACACCCCGCTGCTCGATGTCGGCAACTACCAGGTGCTGGAGTATCCGGTGCTCACCGGCGGACTGATGGAGTTCCAGCGCTGGATCACCGTCGCCCTGGGTGCACCGGTCGGGCCGGGCCTGACCGAGCAGCAGGCCCTCGACGCGGCGATCCTTTTCTTCGACATCAACGTCGTGGTGCTGTTCGTCTGCTTCCTCGTCGCCGTGGTGGCACAGGTGTGGACGCCGATCGGGCGACCGTGGGATGCGCTGATGCTGGCCGCCTCACCGGCGATCGTGCTCACCGCCTTGATCAACTGGGACCTGTTCCCGATGGCGCTCACCGCCGTCGGCTGCTTCCTGTGGGCCAAACGGATGCCGACTGCCGCCGGGGTGCTCCTCGGTCTGGGGATGGCGGCCAAGCTCTATCCGCTGCTGTTGCTGGGCCCGCTGCTGTTCCTGTGTCTGCGCTCGAACCGGATGCCGGAGTTCCTTCGTACGCTGGGTGCCTTCCTGATCGGTTGGGCGGCCACCAACCTGCCGATCATGTGGCTGGCACCCGATCAGTGGAAGGTGTTCTGGACGTTCAACTCCGATCGGTCCGGTGACCTCGGATCGATCTGGTACGTCTACAAGTTGATCACCGGGCAGGAGTTTCCGGCGCTGAACGCAGTCAACCTGGTGCTGCTGCTCGCCGGCTGCGGAGCGATCGCCGTCCTGATCATGGTGGCTCCACGGCGACCGCGGTTCGCCCAGGTCGCCTATCTGGTGCTGTTCGTGTTCCTGCTGCTCAACCAGGTCTATTCCCCGCAGTACGTGCTGTGGCTGCTGCCGTTCATGATCATGGCCCGGCCCCAGTGGCGGGACTGGATCGTCTTCCAGGTGGGGGAGTGTGCCTACACCCTGGCCATCTGGGGGCACCTCGGCAGCTTCACCGATTCCGGCGCCGGTGGGGACCGGCTGTACTGGTTGGCCGTCATCGTCCGGGTGCTGTGCGAGGCGTGGATCGCGGTCCAGATCGTCGGTGACATCCTGCGTCCCGAGCGTGATCCCGTGCGGCTGCCGGGGGTTGACGACCCCGGTGGTGGTGTCCTCGACCACGCCCCGGACGCCGCCTGGTACCGGCGGATGTGGGACCGGAACGCCGTCGGTGCCCGTGGCTGAAGGATGCCGGTGAGGTTTCGACGCGTTCGGCCGCAGGCGGCCTCTCTTGCTCAACCGTCGGGGGCGGGGGATCGGTCGCTGGTGGCCTCTCTTGCTCAACCAGCGAAGGTGGGGTGCTGGTGAGGAGCGGGGGCCGTACGGTCGTCCAGGCGTGGCTGGGGAGCCGCGGGTTGATCATGATTGCCGCGTTGCTGATCGTGCTCACCACCGACATCCAACTGTCCGACGCGGTGAACAACTGGGACGCCCAGTTGTATGGCTTGATCGCCCGCGACGGCTACCTCGAGCACGAGAACGCGACCGCCTTCTTTCCCGGACTGCCGGCCCTGCTGCGCCTCGGGTTGCTGATCGGCCTGCCGGTGCAGGTGACCGGCGCACTGCTCGCGATGATCGGCTCGGCCGCCTCGGCCGCCGCTCTCCATCGATTGGGCGGTCCCTGGGTGGCGATCGCCTGGCTGTTCGCACCGACCGCGGTGTTCACCACCATCGGCTACACCGAACCGCTGTTCTGCGCGGCCGCCTTCTGGGCCTGGGAACGTGGCCGGGCCGGGCGCTGGCCGGCGATGGGGGTGCTGGCCGCCGCCGCCGCCTCACTGCGGGTCTCCGGGGTGTTCCTGATCATCGCCCTGGCGGTGCTGGTGATCACCACGCGTACCGATGATGATCATGAACGCCGACCGGGGCGGGGCCGCCTGATCGGCCTGTCCTGGTTGCTGCTCCCGGCAGCCGTGATCGCGGCGTACCTGACCTATCTGTACGTCGTCACCGGCGACCCGTTCGCCTGGTACACCGCGCAGAGCAAGGGGTGGGTCCGCGGCTTCACCTGGCCCGGACAGTCGTTGATCAACACCTGGTCGGTGGCCCAGCCCGGTGGCTACCCCGACAACCCGTGGTGGTCGGAGGTGTTCCGCGCCGAGATCGTCAGCATGGTGCTCGGGGTGGTGACCACCGGCTGGTGTCTGGGCCGGCGTCGCTGGGCCGAAGCAGTCTGGGTCGGCATCCAGGTGCTGGCCTTCGCCACCTCGTACTGGTTCTTCTCGGTGAACCGGGCCGTGCTGCTGTGGTTCCCGCTGTGGATCATGCTGGTCGAGTTGGCCCAGTGGACGCCGCGCCGGCGCTGGACGGTGGTGCTGCACCGGTCCGTCGTGGTGCTGTCGGTGATCGGCATGGTCACAGCCATGCTCTGGTGGTGCTGGCTCTTCTTCACCGGCCACTGGGCGAGCTGACCTGCTCCGAGGCTGCATCAGGGACGATGCAGGTATGATGCAGTCATGCGTACGACAGTGAATCTTCCTCCCGCAGTGCACCGTCGCGCCAACGAGCTCGCCAAATCACGCCATCAGTCACTCTCGGCCGTCATTGCCGACCTCACTGCTCGCGGTCTCGCTTCCTTGGGGGAACCCTTGGCGCTGGGTACCGATCCTCGGACTGGCCTGCCGACGATCAGCCTCGGCACACCCGTGACCTCCGACGATGTGGCCGACCTGATCGACGACGCATGACCGCGCCCTTCCTGCTCGATGCGAACGCGCTGATCGCCCTCGCCGTCACCGAGCACGAGCACCACGATCGTGTGGCGAGGTGGGTGTCAGCCGTTGACGCGGTGGCGATCTGCCCGATCACCGAAGGCGCATTGGTGCGCTTCCTGGTGCGGGTGGGTGGCGGCGCGGGCGAGGCGCGGGAGTTCCTGACCCGTCTGCGATCGTCTGCTGGATGCGAATTCTGGGCCGACGCGATCTCGTACGCCGACGTCGATCTTGCGCACGTGCAGGGCCACCGCCAGGTGACCGATGCCTACCTTGCCGGACTCGCCCAGGGTCGTGCCGCACGGTTGGCGACTCTTGATCAAGCTCTTGCCGCGACGCTCCCGGACAAGACGCTCCTGATCCCCTGACCCAGTCGTGGAGCTCAGTCGTCTGCAGGGGCGAGCAACAGCTCAGTCGTCTGCAGGGGCGAGCAACAGCTCGACGGTGGTGGCGAGTTCCTCGACCGCGAACTCGCGGTCGTGCTCCATCACCTTGGCGTGCAGCAGGGCAGATTCACACATGGCCTCCAGCAGCGGGAATGCCTGCTCGGTGGGCAGTTTCAGCTTCAGGTGGTGCGCCGTCAGCAACCCCGAGACCAGCTCGGAGAACAGCTCGGTCAGGCGACGATTCACCTCGCGATAGATCGGCAGCACCGAGGGGGTGCGGACCGCGTACGCCCGCATCTCCATCGAGAACAGCACCGAGGCGTCGCTCTCCATCTGGTCCAGCAACAGCGACAGGATGCTGCGCACATTGGCGCGTACGGTGGCCGGCGAGACCGGCCCGGGCTCGGGCGCATGTTCGCGGGCGTGCTGCTGGATGGCCTCGTACGACTTCTGGCTCTGCGCCTCCAGCAGCGCCAGGCACAGCTCGTCCTTGGACTCGAAGTTGGAATAGAACGCCCCACGGGTGAAGCCGGCGCGTTCTCAGATCTGCTCGACCGAGGCGCCGGGCACGCCGACCTGGGAAAAGACCTCCACCGCCGCCTGGAACAGACGATCACGAGTGGCGCTGCGGCGCGCGGAGAGTTGGGTCACAGGGGGGTCCTTCGGGGCGAGTGTGACGAAGCATACGTGGCCCGGGGCGTGGGTTTCGCTGCCCGAGGTTTGGATTTCGATACAGGTTCGTATTCAATACATAGTTGTATCGAACTTCTCCGGTGAGGACAAACCTTGTCATCCTTCCTGTACGCCCTGGGCCGGGCGTCCTTCAAGCACCGCTGGCGCGTGCTGGTCATCTGGCTGGCAGCTCTCGCCGTGATCGGCGGAGGTGCTGCGCTGCTGAGCAAGCCGTTCGACGAGTCGTTCACCCTGCCCGGCACCCAGTCCCAGGACGCGCTGGACCAGTTGAAGCGCACCTTCCCCGAGGTGGGCGGCACCAGTGCACAGATGGTCATCGTCGCCCAGAACGGCCGGATCGACACCCCCGAGCTCAAGGACGCCATCGAGGACGAAGCCGATCGTCTCAGCGACCTCGAGGGCGTCGACCAGGCCGCGTCACCCTTCGACGACATGGTCACCGGGATGGTGTCGGCCGACGGCAAGGCCGCGATCGTGTCGGTGCAGCTCCCCGGCTCGTCGATGGACATGACCGACGAGGACCGGCAACGGCTGTCGGCCGAGGCCGCCGACTTCGAGTCCCGGGTCGGTGGCATCGACGTCCTGATGGGCGGCGAGGCCTTCTCCGACAACGTCCCCGGTGTCTCGATCATCGAGGCGGTCGGCGTGCTGGTGGCCCTGATCGTGCTGTGGCTGACCCTCGGCTCGTTCCGGGCCGCCGGCATGCCGCTGCTCACCGCCCTGCTCGGCGTCGGCATCTCGATGGCACTGATCCTCGGATCGACCGCCGTCACCAACGTGTCGTCGACCACCCCGATGCTGGCACTGATGCTGGGCCTGGCCGTCGGCATCGACTACGCCTTGTTCATCCTCTCCCGTCACCGCGAACAGCTCGCCGGCGGCATGGAGGTCGAGGAGTCCGCCGCCCAGTCCGTCGCCACCGCCGGATCAGCCGTCGTCTTCGCCGGTCTGACGGTGATGATCGCTCTCGTCGGACTCTCCGTGGCCCAGATCCCCTTCCTGGCAACGATGGGTGTCGCTGCTGCTGCCGCCGTCCTGGTCGCGGTGCTGATCGCCCTCACCCTGTTGCCGGCGCTGATCGGCTTTGGCGGTGAGTCCCTGCGACCCAAGCCGAAGCGTGCTCGTACGAGGACGGCTGCAGATGATTCGACCGAGGTCTCCGACGTCGACCGAACGGTCACCCTGGGTGGCCACGGTGCCGGGCCGGCCGAGGTGCGCGGCTGGACCGGCGCCTGGGTGAAGGCCGCCACCAGGCTTCCCATCCTCACCGTCGTGGTGGTGATCGCCGCGCTCGGTGCCCTCACCCTGCCCGCCAAGGACCTGCAACTGGCCCTGCCCGACAACGGAAGTGCCGCCCCGGGCACTCCGGCCCGCGACACGTACGACATCATCAGCAAGCACTTCGGTGAAGGCTTCAACGGCCCGCTGATCGTCACCGCCGACATCATCGGCTCCGACGACCCCTTGGGCGTGATGGACGGACTCAAGTCCGACATCGAGGCGATGCCCGGTGTCGCCAGCGTCCCGTTGGCCACGCCGAACCAGGGGGCCGACACCGGCATCGTGCAGGTCGTGCCCACCTCCTCGCCGGACTCGCCGGAGACCGAGCAACTGGTCGAGCGGTTGCGCGCCAACGCGGGCGCCTGGTCCGACGAATACGAGGTGGACACCGCCGTCACCGGCTTCACCGCGATCGGCATCGACGTCTCGCAACGGCTCGCGGCCGCCCTGCTGCCGTTCGGCATCTTCGTGGTCGGGCTGTCGCTGCTGCTGTTGACCATGGTCTTCCGCTCCATCGCCGTGCCGATCAAGGCCACCCTCGGCTTCCTGCTCAGCGTCGGGGCCGCCTTCGGCGCGACCGCACTGGTGTTCACCCATGGCTACGGCGCGAGCTTGATCAACTTGCACGACGTGGGACCAGTGATCAGCTTCTATCCGATCATCCTGATGGGTGTGCTGTTCGGCCTGGCGATGGACTACGAGGTGTTCCTGGTGTCCCGCATCCGGGAGAACTACGTACACGGTGAAGAGGCACGCAGTGCGGTGAAGTCCGGGTTCGTGTCCTCGGCCAAGGTGGTCGTCGCCGCCGCAGTGATCATGTTTGCCGTGTTTGCGTTCTTCGTGCCCGAGGGCGAGGGTGCGATCAAGGCGATCGCGTTCGGCTTGGCGACCGGCGTCTTCGTCGACGCCTTCATCGTACGGATGACGCTCGTCCCGGCCGTGCTCACCCTGCTCGGCGACAAGGCCTGGTGGCTGCCGGCGTGGCTGGACAAGCGGCTGCCCACCTTTGACGTCGAGGGGGAGGGCTTCCGCCGTCAGTTGGCCCTGGCCGACTGGCCGTTCCCCGGGGCCAGCGGACCCGTACACGTGGAGAATCTGTCGGCCGGTGACCCGGACGATCCGTTGTTCGATGGGGTCACCATCGATCTGCATGCCGGCGACACCCTCGTCGTGGCCGGCGGCGCCGACCGTGACGCGTTGATGCTGGCCCTGGGTGGCCGGCTGACGGCGGTCCGCGGTCGCGCCAAGATCGCCGGGCAGGTGCTGCCCGATCAGGCGTCCGCGGTACGAAGCCGTACCCAGGTGATCGACGGGCGGGAGCCGATCAGCGACGCCGTGCACAAGGCGTTGCGGGACCGCCCAGCCCTGGTGTTGATCAATCACGCCGACCAGGTCACCGGACCCGAGGAACGACGCGCCCTGGCGCACCTGCTGCACAGTGATCATCAGATGGGCGTCGTGCTCGGCGTCGCCAGCGCCGACCGGATCGCCGACCTCGTACCACCCGAGACCGTGCACCTCGACCTCGCGCCGACCACCGCACGCGCGGCCCAGCAGCACGCCGCTCAGCAACTCGCCACCCAGCAAGGAGCATGATCATGTTCGGACTAGACAGTGCCAATGGCCATAAGCCGCTCCGCTGGCGGGCGCTGGTCGGCGCCTTCCTCGTACCGCTGCTGTTTGCCGCCGGATTCCTGGCTGCCACCTGGAAGTCGGAGGACAATCTGAAGCGGGTCGAGGCCGCGGTGGTGAATCTCGACGATCCGGTCACGATCAACGGCCAGATGGTGCCGCTCGGGCGTCAGCTGGCCGGCGGACTGGTCACCGGCGACGAGGACGACCCGGACAAGAACTTCACCTGGAAGTTGACCGATGAGGCCGACGCCCGCTCCGGACTCGAGTCGGGTCGGTACGCCGCGCTGGTGGTGATCCCGGAGAACTTCTCTGCCGCCGCGACCTCGTACGGAAAGAAGGATCCGCAGGATGCCCGTCAGGCGACCCTTGAGGTCCGGACCTCGACCATCACCGGGATCGCCGACGCCTCGATCGGGCAGACCATTGCCGACACCGCCACCCGGACCCTGAACACCACCCTCACCGAGACCTACCTCGACAACATCTATCTGGGCTTCAACGAGCAGGGCGAGCAGATGCAGACCGTTGCCGATGGTGCCGGAAAGCTCGCCGACGGGTCGGAGGAACTCGGGAAGGGCATCGGCGAGGCGGCCACCGGTGCCGACGAGTTCGGCAAGGGCATGACCGAACTCGACAAGGGGGCCGGCGAACTGGCCACCAACGGGTCCAAGATCAAGACCGGCGGCACCGAACTCGCCGACGGGATGAGCACCCTGGCGACCCAGACCAAGGACCTGCCCGACCAGGCCGGCCAACTCGCCGACGGCAGCCGTGGCATCGCCGACGGCGCCAAGGGTCTCTCGTCGGGCACCAGTGAGCTCGCCAACGGTGCCGGTGAGCTGTCGAAGGGCGCCGGGCAGTTGTCCGATGGGGCCTCCCAGCTCTCCACCGGTCTCGCACAGATGGACAAGAACATGCCCGACCTCAAGAAGGGCGCCGCGGCGAGCAAGAAGGGTGCCGAGCAGTATGCCGCCGGCGCCGAGGAGTATGCCAAGGGCGCCGAGCGGTACGGCCAGGGCGTCAAGCAGTTCGCGACCGGCCTGCAGGTTGCCCCCGATGCCATGCAGCTGAGCTGCCAAGCGGCGGGCATTGAGGGCCCGGGTTCCCCGGAGGGCATCGCATACAAGAAGGGTCTCGCGGCAGCAGGCATGGCCATGCAGTCCAAGGACCCCAAGACCGGGCAGAGCCTGGTCGGTGGTGCGGCTGCCCTCGGTGAGGGTGGCAAGAAGCTCGGCGATGGCGCGACCGCGCTGGCCATGGGTGTTGAGAAGTTCGCTGGCGGTGTCGACCAGCTTGCCACTGGAGTCCGCGGTCTGTCCGACGGAGCCGAGAAGCTCGCCACCGGCGTGACTGGTGTGGCCGGCGGCGCAGGCGAACTCGCCACGGGTGCCAAGAAGCTCGACACCGGCGCCGGCAAACTGGCCGACGGCGCGGGCCAGGTGGCCTCGGGCAACGAGAAGTTCGCCAAGGGCATGGTGCCGCTGGCCGACGGCATCGGCAAGGCGGCCACCGGTGCGAGCGCGTACGCCGACGGTGTGGGTCAGTACGCCGACGGCGTGGTCCAACTCTCCGACGGCATTGGCAAGGCGGCCGAGGGCAGCACCGGCCTGGCCGACGGCCTGGACAAACTGTCCGAGGGACAGGGCAAGATCACCAAGGGTCAGCGTGATCTGGCCGACGGGCTCAAGAAGGGCGCCTCGCAGGTGCCTTCGTACGACTCCTCGGATCGGGAAAACCTCAAGACCGTGGTGGCCGCACCGGTCGCCGGACAGGACGCCGAGGAGGCGACCGTGCTGCCGGCGCTGAGCTCGACCAGCCTGCTGATGATCGTCGCCCTCTGGTTGGGCGGGCTGGCCACCTACCTGGTGGTCCGGGCCGTCCCGGCGCGGAGCCTGAGCTCGTCGGAACCGTCCTGGCGACTCACCCTGAGCAGCCTGCTGCCGGGGGCGCTGATCGCGGTCGGGCAAGGAATCGTGGTCACCCTGCTGGCCAACCTGGTGCTCGAACTCAATGTGCCCAAGTTCTTTGCCGTGCTGGGCGTTGCCGTGTTGGGCGCCATCACCTTTGCGGTGGTCAACCACGCCCTGGTGGCCTGGCTCGGCGGCCTCGGTCGGCTGATCTCGGTTGCCTTCGTGGTGCTCACCGCCGCCTCGGGGGTGATCTCGGCGATCCCGGCCTTCTTCGACGCCGTACGGCCGATCAACCCGCTCACCCCGGCTCTGGACGCGGTCCGTGCCGTGGCCACTGATGCCCCGGGCTTCGGTGGTGCCATGGGGCTGCTTGCCGCCTGGCTTCTGCTCGGACTCGTGGCCAGCCAGCTCGCCGTCGTACGGAAACGCATGATCACTCCCGACCAACTCGCCAAGGCGGTCCCGGCCACCTGAGGTTGCCCCCCGAATGTTGAGCGTTGTGCATGGATCGCCGGAAAAATCGGCACGGTGAGGCGTGTTGCCGGATCATGTGACCACCTCTGGTGCTGTGCATGCCGGATTTCCGGGCCCGGGCGGCCAGGGTGGTGGTGCTTCGGGTCGGGCTGCATGCGGGTGGTGTGGCCGACCCGGCGGGAAAATCGGCACGATGAGGCGCACTGCCGGAGTATGCGTCCGTCTGTGGTGCTGTGCGTACCGTTTTTCCGGCGTCGTCTGTCGAGCGTGCCCCCGATCAACCCTTTGGGCGATGCGGTCACCGGCCTCTTCTCGTAACGTCAGATGAGAGATGAGGAGAAGGAGCCAGTGACTACAGAACCCGGCAGGACCCCGACCGCCAGCCCGACAGCACCCGCACCTGACCGGCGACGGTGGTGGGCGCTGGCCGTCCTCGCCATGGGTCTGTCGCTGGTCGTGATCGACGGGTCCATCGTGTCGGTGGCGCTGCCGGACATCGTGCCTGATCTG
>JAKDKP010000592.1 GCA_030453285.1 Propionibacteriales bacterium | reverse complement strand
GATTCCGGACACCGGCTCGGTTGACCCTGGCCCGATTCCGCAACGAGGCGGGGCTGTTGGGGGCAGCCGACCTGTCCCGTCACGCGCTCGTCGAGCCGCCGAGCACCCGGGGCGCGGGGTTCTGGCCGGGACGTCACCGGCTGCGCAACCGGCTGCGGCGACGCCTGGGCGGAGAACGCGCGGCCGGCTGAGCAGTCGCCCCGCTGTCCCGGCCGACCAGCCCATTGGTTCAGCCGGGGCGATGGATGTCGTTGTAGTGGGTCCACAGCTTCGCCTCCGGGTCGAGGCGACCCACGAGCGGCAGGTTGTCCGGGGTGACGGCGAAGATGCCGTCGAGGCGCTCGTCAGGGACGAACAGGTCTGTCTCGGCGAACAGGGCGGCCGCTTCGCGGAGCGGCGCGTCGAAGGAGCCGTCCCAGGGCACGTCGGCGCGGACCAGGCCGTCCAGGCGGTCGGCACCGGTTGGTGCTGGTACGTGCCGAAGCCCCAACGATCCCCGTGCCAACGGGCATACACCTGATCGGCCAGATGGCGGACGAACGGCCCGACAGTTCCCGGTCGATCCGCTCGCGGTCCGTAGCAGTACGGATGGCGAACCGGCACCACCGGCAACGACAGCCACCGGTCAATGGACCGTCGGTCCACACTCCGGTGCACAGCACCACGTGGTCGGCGGTGATCGGACCGGCCGACGTCGTCAGGGTGAAGCGGTCCGCCGCCGAGGACAGGCTCTCGACCGTTGTCGAGAAGTCGAAGACCGCGCCGGCGGCGACGGCCCGCTCCCGCAGTCGGCGGGCCAATGCACCGGCGTCGGCGACCGCATCATCGCCGAAGTGCAACACGGCCCGTACCCGAGCGGTGTCGACCAGGGTCGGATTCAGCCGACAGACAGCCGATCCGTTCGAAGAGGTCGGTGTCGCCGTCGGCGATCTTCTCGTACGCCGCGGTGCTGGCGGTCGCCAACGATCACCACATCTGTCATGGCACCCAACCGTAGGGCCCGCAGACCCGCAGCCTCCGCCCGGCACCGGCGAGTCTCAGAGGCGGGCGCCGTCGCCGTCCTCGGGATCTCGGGTCCTGGGCAGGCGACTGAGCAAGGTGGCGACTCCGCCCAAGAGGGAGGCCAGGGCCAACCAGCCCACCCAGTACGGCATTCGGAGCCCGAACAGCAGACAGCCCCCCAGCACGGCGCCAAGGAGCAGCAGTCCGCAACCAGCCACGGCGGTCGGTGACGGTCGGTACGGGGGCAGCGGCGGAATCTCCGGTGCGCCCTCATCGACCTCCTCGTCGTCGGGCGGGGTGTGCCGCCGCCAACCTGGCCCCTCGTCGGTGAGCTCACCATCGTCCCGCTCGGACGTGTTCTCATCGGAGACGGGACGGGATCTGCTGTAGCCGGTGTTCGGATCGAGGGTTGCCCAGTTGGGCGCCCGGGTGGTGGTGTTCGGTGGGGCGGGCATCCCCGGCACGGTGGACGTACGATCGCGCCCCTCGTTGTGGTCCGGGTCATCTCCTTGCCCACGGTCTGTACGCCGGCCGGGGTCGTCACGCTGGTCGGGACCGTCGTCGGGCTTGGTCGAGGTGTCGCCGAATCCGGCGACCAGGGCGGCGAACTCGGCGTCGATGTAGGCCTGATCGTCGGCGCTCCTGCCCTCGGCGTGGGGATCCTCGGGGTCGGGCATGGTCAACTCCCGGCGTCGTGGTCGGGCTCGGTGGCGGACAGGATGTCGGCAAAGAAGGTGGCCGACTCGGCGAAGATGTCCTCGGCGTCGTTGTCGACAGTCGCCACGTGATAACTGTCGTGCAGCAACCGTTCGGTGACCTGCTCCGAGGAGACCGTATGCAGGATCACCTCAGCCGAGGACGGATCGACGACGTGGTCGGTGACCGACCGGAACAGCAGCACCGGGGCGGTCACCTTCGTCAGGTCGGCGCGGGTCACCGCCTGCAGCCGGGTCATCTCGGCCACGCCACCGATCGGGGTGCGTGCGTAGGCGCCTTCGGTCTGGCCGGGCTTGGCGATGTCATTGCCGATGGCAGGGATCGACGCCAGGACGTGCCGCAGCACCGGGGTGAATCGCATCCGTGGATCGCGGCTGGCGACAGCCGGATTGACCAGGGCCAGACCGGCGACCAGTTCGGGACGCTCCTCGGCCAGGCGCAGGGCGAGGGCGCCGCCCATCGAGAGGGCCGCGATGAACACCACGTCATGCCGCTCGCTCAGGTCGAGCAGTTCACGCTCGACACAGGCGTACCAGTCGGTCCACGCGACCCGATTCAATTCCGGCCAGTCCGTGCCGTGGCCGGGGAGTCGGGGGACCGAGACCCCGTACCCAAGACGGTGCAGGTGCTCG
>JAKDKP010000591.1 GCA_030453285.1 Propionibacteriales bacterium | reverse complement strand
GAAGCCCACCAGCAGCATCAGCGGGATGTGATAGCCGGCAAACATTCCCGTCGTCTCCGGCCCGAAGTTCCGAGTGGCCCAGTCCGCAAACCCCTGGATCTCCTCCAACGTGTGCACCAGATACACCACGTACGGAAGGAAGAAGGGGGCGACTCGCAGGGCGTCCAACTCGGGGGAACGAATAGCTGTGGTGGTCATGTCATCTCCTCGGCTCGATGGATGACTAGAATATGAAGGATTCCTCGCTTTTGTTACTCGCGTTCTCCAGGAGGACCCGTGCCACGCAGACCAGATGACCTCCGCCCGCGCAAGTCGCCGCGGCAGGAGCGATCGCGGGCCACCCAGCAGCGGATCCTCGTCGCCGCGGCTCGCGTTTTCGCCGACGAGGGCTATCCGGGCACGACAACCGACCGGATCGCGCACGCCGCCGGATTGTCGGTCGGCTCGCTGTACCAATACTTCGGCAACAAGGACGCGATCCTGCACGTGCTGGCTCTCAGCCACCTCGACCAGGCCGACCAGGCGATCCGCGCAGCGCTGACCGACGGGAAGGGTGGTCACCAGAGGTGGCTGCCGCGGTTGGTCGAGGTCGTCATCGCCAGCCATCGCGAGTCGCCTGCCCTGCAGCGGGTGATCTTCGACCAGGCACCACGTTCAGCTGAGTTGGTGGCCCGCTTCGAGGAGAGTCAGCAGGCGGCAGTGACGGCCATCGCGGAGTTGCTGCGCACCGATGAGATCCATCCGATCACCGCACCCGACACCACCGCACTGCTCGTCGCAGCCAGCATCGAATCACTCACCCACCGGTTCATCGGGTCCGCCGCGCCGATCACGACCGAGGCACTCGCCGAGGAGTTGATCATGATGGTGGCGTCGTACGTGGCCGCCGCGGCCGGTCGTTGCGGTGAGCGGGGTCGGCCTCAGGTCTCCTCGAGCTGACGCCCCCGCCACTCGGGCAGCAGCATGGCCGCCACCGTGGCCATCGCGAACGCCCCCGACAAGACGATGAAGACCAACGGCAGCCCACCGCGAACGGCCAGCACCGGAACCACCAACGGCGCGATGATCGAGGCGAGTCGCCCGAACGCCGCCGACCCGCCCGATCCCGTACCGCGCATGGTGGTCGGATAGATCTCCGGGGTGACGGCGTACAACGCCCCCCAGGCACCGAGGTTGAAGAACGACAGGCTGCATCCGGCGATCAGCACCGCTGCCTCGCTGGTGCTCAGGCCGAAGGCGATGGCCGAGGCCGCCGAGCCGAGCAGGAAGGTGGCCAGGGTGGCCCGACGCCCCCACTTCTCGATCAGGAAGGCCGAGACGGCGTACCCGGGAATCTGAGCCAGCGTGATGATCAAGGTGAAACCGAACGAACGCACCAACGGGAATCCGGCCTGGACGAGCAGCGTCGGCATCCAGATGAAGGCGCCGTAGTAGGCGAAGTTCACTCCGAACCAGACCAACCACAGGGCAATCGTCCTGCCCCGAAACTCGAAGTTGAACAAGGCCGAGATCTTGGGTGGTGGCGACTCCTGGGCCGGCGGGGAGGAGACCGGTTCGACACCCTGGTCGGCCTCGAAGGAACGGACCACCTGTTCGGCCTCCTCGGTCCGGCCGCGCCGTTCGAGGAAGCGGACCGATTCGGGCAGCCCGCGGCGGATGACGATGGCGTACAGTGCGGGGCCCGCGCCGAGGGCGAAGGCCCAGCGCCAACCGGCTTCGCTGGCCGGCACCAGGAAGTAGGCGATCACCGCGGCCGCGACCCAGCCCAGTGCCCAGAACGCCTCCAGCAGGACGATGATGCGACCTCTGATCCGGGCCGGTGAGAATTCGCTGACCAGGGTGGAGGCCACCGGCAGCTCGGCGCCGAGGCCGAGGCCGACGATGAGACGCAGCCCGGAGAGGATCAGCACCGCGGTCCACACCCCGATCGTCTCGCTCGGGGCCGGCGTCAGCGCCGAGACACCGGTCGCGACGCCGTACACAACCAGAGTGAGAGCGAAGACGGTGCGTCGGCCGATCCGGTCGGCCAGCAGCCCGCCGACACTGGCGCCGATCGCCATGCCGAGGAAGCCGGCCGAGGCGATCACCGATCCCTGGGTGGGACTCATCCCCCACTGCTTGATCAGGATCGCCAGGATGAAGGAGATCAATCCGACGTCCATCGCGTCCAGCGCCCAACCCACCCCCGAACCGGTGAGCAGCTTGAAGTGCTTGCGTGAGAACCGGAGCCGATCGAGCCGCTCCGGACGCGTCAGTTCACCCGTCTGCGACGTCGTGGTCTGCGTCATCTGACGACCTTATCGCCGAACCCGTGCCGACAGACCTCGTTCGAGCCGAACAGGGAGCTAGATCACACCG
>JAKDKP010000034.1 GCA_030453285.1 Propionibacteriales bacterium | reverse complement strand
GCCTCGACCGTCCCGCCCTGCCCAGGCGCAAGGAGCGCGGAACAGGACTGCCCACCTGCTTGGCACGGCCCTGCTCGCGGGCACCGTGATGTTTGCCGCGCCACAGTTCACTGCGCCACCATCTGCTGTGGCGGCTCCGATGGTGGCCAGCACCCAGACCATCTCCTCGGCCGGCCTGCGGGTCGAGGTGGCCGACGACTTCCCACAGATCGTCTCCTACACCCTTGCCGATGGCGGACGCTTCTCCGGACAGCCGGTCGCCCTGGACACCATCACCATCAACGGCAGGGACCGCCGGGTCAGCGTCGAGGGCCAGCAGGTGTCCGGAGACACCGCCACCTGGACCCTGGGCTCACCCGACCTGCCGGGGATGTCGATCACTGCGGTGATCAGGATCAACGGGTCGACCGCGGAGTTCAAGATCACCAAGATCATCGACGGCACCGAGCTGGTGCGCACCATCGGCATCGCCGACCATTCGCTGCTGTCGGTGGGATCGACCGACGCCGGAGCGAGCGTGCGCTCGGCGATCATCGACGTCTCCCGCAACCGTGACGGCGACACCACCACCGCCGTCACCAAGGACACACCGGTCGACGACCGGGCCGTCGGATCCTCGTACGCCGTGGCGAACACCGATCGGGTCGCGGCAGCCATCGAGTCCAACTCCCTGTACGACAACAGCGACACCACCGGCAAGATGGACCGCAACCGGATCCTGCGGCGCACGACGGCCGAGGCCGGCGGGGCCAAGCGTCTCGGGCTGTGGTCGGGGGACTGGTTGTACCGGACCGCCGACAGTGACACGACCCTCGAACTGCCTTGGGCGAAGGTGGCGCTGACCGCCGATGCGAACGATGACGACCTGATCGACTGGCAGGACGGCGCGATCGCGATGCGTGGCATCGGGGTCGAGACGCCGCGGGGGGAAGAGACCCCCGACCGGGTGATCACCCACATCCCGTTCAACATCGTCAGCGAGGCGACCAATCCCTTCCTGAAGACCTTGGACGACATCAAGCGGATCTCCCTGGCCACCGACGGCCTGGGGCAGGCGGCCATGCTGAAGGGCTACCAGTCCGAGGGGCATGACTCCGCGCACCCCGACTACGGCGGCAACTACAACACTCGCGCCGGCGGGCTGGCCGACCTCAAGAAGTTGGCGGACGGCTCGCAGCAGTACAACGCCGAGTTGGGGGTCCACATCAACGCCACCGAGGCCAATCCGGAGGCCAACGCGTGGAACGACCGGCTGATGGATCCGAAGCGGCCGAACTGGAACTGGGTCGATCAGGCGTACTTCATCAACCAGCGGATCGACCGGCAGGACGGCACGTTGGGCCGACGCCTGGCCCAACTCAAGGCCGAGACCGGCGACGCGCTCGACTTCATCTACGTCGACGTCTACTACGAGTACGGCTGGCTGTCGGAGTCGCTGCAGTCGGAGCTGATCAAGAACGACTGGCGGGTCACCACTGAGTGGGCCAGTCGGATGGAGCGGACCTCGACCTGGTCACACTGGGCCAATGACGAGAAGTACGGCGGCAGCGACAACAAGGGCATCAACTCGCAGTTGATCAGGTTCGTCCGCAACAGCGAGAAGGATGTGTGGAACCCGCACCCGTTGCTGGGTACTGCCCACCTTGTCGAGTTCGAGGGCTGGACCGGCCAGAAGGACTACCGCGCCTTCACCCGCAACGTGTGGCAGAACAACCTGCCGGTGAAGTACCTCCAGCAGGGCAGGATCATCCGGTGGACCGACGGGCGGATCGACTTCGACAACGGGGTCAGCGTGGCCGGTACCTCGGCCGCCGATCGGGTGATCAGCGCCGACGGCAAGCCGGTCGCGAAGGGCGACAGCTATCTGCTGCCGTGGACCTCGGCCGGGGCGCGGGATCCGCAGGCCGCCGACAAGGCCTACCACTGGTCGGCCACGGGGGGCACCAGCACCTGGGACGTGCCCAAGGATCTGGCGAAGTACCGTTCCTTCACGGTGTACGAGTTGACCGACACCGGCCGCAAGGAGGTGTCGAGGGTGACGGCCAAGAGCGGCCGGATCACGCTGGACGCCAAGCCCGGAACCCCGTACGTGGTCTACCCACTGAAGGCCAGTCGCCAGGCCGACCCACGGTGGGGTGAGGGCACCGGCATCGTTGATCCCGGCTTCAACGCCGGCAACCTGTCCGCGTGGAATCCGACCGGCGGAGCAACCGCCGGCACCACCTCCGAAGGCAACAACGTGGCCCGGCTGGGCACCGACGCCTCGGCCATCAGCCAACGCACCCAGACGTTGAAGCCCGGCAGCTACGAGGCGACCGTGCTGGCCGAGATCGAGCCCGGGAAGCGTCGCGAGTTGACCGTGTCGGCCGCCCCGGCTGGCGGGACACCTGCCACCCGGATGATCACCGCGTCCACGGCGAAGAACTACGTCGCCGCCAGTGCGTACAACAACACCTGGACCCAGCGGGTCACCGTGCCATTCACGGTGACCACGGCGGGACGGGTCGAGCTGAAGGTCTCCGCTGTCGCGGGTGCGGCCGCAATCACCCTCGACGACGTCCGCCTGGTCGCCGCCCCGGCCCGACCCGACGACCCGAGGGTCCTGGTCGATGAGGACTTCGAGGGTGACCAGCCCGGGTGGGGTCCGTTCGTGAAGGGCGACGCCGGCGGTATCACCGATGCCCGCACCCATCGATCGGAACGCAACGAGCCGTACACCCAGAAGGGCTGGAACGGCGTACCGATCGATGACGTGATCTCCGGCGACTGGTCGCTGAAGTCGAACAAGGAGAACAAGGGGCTGGTGTACCGCACGGTGCCCCAGACCGCCGATCTCAAGGCCGGGCGGAGGTATCGGGTGTCGTTCAACAATCAGTCGGCCATCGCTGGTGCCTACCAGTTCGTGGTCGGTCGGGACAGTACCCTCACCGGCAAGCCGGTCTCGACCGAGGTGACGCGCACCGACCTGCCGGCCCGGACGAGCACCCAGCGGTTCACTGCCGAGGTGGACGGTTCGGCCTGTGGCGACACCTGGGTCGGCCTGCGTCGTACGGCCGTCGCCGGCAATGCGTTGTTCACTCTCGACGACGTGACGATCACCGACATCGGTGCCGCCGCCGCTGTCGAGGCATGCGCGAATCTCGAGGTGTCCACCGATCCGCAGAAACTGTTCCCCGGCCAGGAATCAGTGGCCACGACCACGTTGACCTCGACCGAGGCCGAACCGATCAGCGATGTGGTGGTGCAGGTGCAGGCACCCGATGGTTTCACCGTTGCCGCCGAGCAGCCGAACGCTGTTGATCAACTGGCGCCGGGCGGCATCCTCGCCACACGCTGGACGGTGCAGACACCGGCCGACATCTCCGACGAGGAGGTGACCTTCACCGTACGAGCCACCTACAAAAGGACTGACGGGTCGTCCGCTTCGGTGACCCGGGAGCGCGTGATCGGGATTGTGCCACCACCACCGCGGGGCACCGTGTTTGCCAGTGATCATGCGCCGATGTCTGCCAACAACGGGTGGGGGCCGATGGAGCTCGACCGCTCCAACGGCGGCCAGGACGCCGGTGATGGGGGACCGTTGACGATCGACGGCATCACTTACGACAAGGGGCTCGGCACGCACGCGCCAGCCGAGGTCACCTACTTCACCGGTGGCAGGTGCTCCCGGTTCACCGCCGTGGTGGGCATCGACGACGCCCAGGTGGCCCGCGGCACGGTGCAGTTCCAGGTGCAGGCTGACGGCCGGAGCGTCGTCACCTCGCCGGTACTGACCGCGACCTCGGCAGGCTGGCAGCTGACCGCCGACGTCGCCGGCGCCGATCAGGTGAAGCTGGTCGCCGACCCGACCTCCGACGGCAATGGCAACGACCACGCCGACTGGGGTGACGCGCAATTCGTCTGCCAGTGATCATGGTGCAGTGATCATGGTGCAGTGATCATGGACGAGTTGCCGCGTGGCCCAGCCGCGCGCTGCGGGCACGACTGCGGTGACCGGGCGCATCCTCGACGACATGACAAATTCCAGGCGGCAGTGTTCCCTTGAACCATGAGTGACCCAGCGGCAGACGCGCCTCCTCCCGTCCCGCTCCGGTGGGGCAATGTTCGGCTGCTGCTGAGTTTCGTACGGCCACACCGGGTGACCGTTGGCGTCGGCGTGCTGCTGGGACTTGGTACCACGGCCACCGCCCTGGCCACGCCGATGGCCACCAAGTGGGTGCTTGATGCTGTGGGCTCCAGAACCTCCCTTCAGGGGCCGGTGGCTCTGCTGCTGGTGCTGCTGCTCGTCGGACTCGCGGCCGGACTGGTGCAGTGGATCCTGCTCGGACGACTGGCCGAGCACATCGTGTTCGATGCCCGCTCGGCATTGGTCAAGCGCTTCATCCGTGGCGTCGTGGGTGACGTCCAACGACGCTCACCCGGCGAGATGGTCACCCGCGTCACCTCCGACACGGTCCTGCTCCGGGAGGCGGCCTCGTCCAGCATCGTGCAGCTGATCAACGGCCTCGTCTCGTTGGTGGGGACCATCGTGTTGATGGCCGTCCTCGACCTGCCGCTGCTGCTCAGCACGCTGAGTGCGATCGTGGTGATCGCCGTCCTGATGGCCATCCTGATGCCCAAGATCGGGGCCGCCCAACGCCGAGCCCAGGAGTCGATGGGTGAGCTCGGTAGCGTCCTGGAGGGGACCCTGCGGGCGCTGCGTACGGTCAAGGCCAGTCGAGCCGAGGACCGTCAGATCGGCCACATCCTTGACCGGGCCGACGACTCGAAGCGGCACAGCATCCGAGCCGTGTGGGTGACCGCGATCGCCTGGACCATCTCCGGTGGTGGCATCCAACTGGCGATCATCGCCATTCTGGGCATTGGCGCCTGGCGGGTGAACGAGGGCGGGCTGGCGGTGTCGACCTTGGTGGCGTTCCTGCTCTACGCCTTCAACATCATCGATCCGATCACCACCCTCACCCAGACCTTCACCCAACTCCAGTCCGGCGTGGCCGCCGCGGCGCGGATCCGGGAGACCGAGGACATCGGGCTCGAGGACGTCGACCGCGGTCGGGCGCTCACCGAACTGGGCACCGACCGCCACGTCCTCGAACTCCGCGGGGTGACCCTGCACTACCCGGGCGCCGATCAGCCGGCGGTCCACGGGCTGGAACTTGACGTGATGCGCCACGGCCACACCGCGATCGTGGGCCCGTCGGGGGCGGGCAAGACGTCGACGTTCTCGATGCTGCTGCGGTTCGTCGCTCCGCAGGAGGGGAAGATCCTGCTGGACGGAGTGCCGTTCCAGGACCTGAATATCGACACCGTCCGGAGCCGCATCGGCTACGTCGAACAGGAGACGCCCCTGGTCAGCGGCACCGTGCGGGACAACATCACCTTCCGCTACCCAGACGCGACCGAGGACGAGGTGTGGGCGGCGTTGGAGTCGGTGCGGCTGGCCGACACCGTTCGTCGGCTGCCCGAGGGACTGGACAGCCCGGTGAGCCACACCACCCTGTCCGGTGGCGAGCGTCAACGCGTGGCCCTGGCGCGGGCCGTCGTACGCAATCCCGAGGTCCTCCTGCTGGACGAGGCCACCGCGCAGTTGGACGGGCTGACCGAGGCAGCCATCCAGGACGTGATCGATCGGGTGGCGCACACCGGCGCCGTGGTCACCATCGCGCACCGGCTGTCCACCGTGATCGATGCCGATCGGATTCTGTTGATGGAGGGCGGGCGCCTGCGTGCGCAGGGGACACACGCCGAGTTGCTCGCGACCGATGAGCTGTACCGCGAACTCGTGGCCGCCCTGCGCATCTCGTCAGACACCGGCGTGACGGTGGACGAGCCGAAGACCGCCGTGCTCGACTGAACCGGCCGAGGCGGGCCGGCGCTCGTCGTCGGTGTGGTGGAATGGATGATCATGAAGATCGATCTGCACACCCATTCCAATGTCTCCGACGGCACACAGACCCCGACTGAGCTGGTCGAGGCCGCCGTCGCGGCCGGGCTGGACGTGCTGGGGTTGACCGACCACGACACCTTCGACGGGATTGCCGAGGCCGAACGGGCCGCCGACCGGCTCGGGATTCATCTGGTGGCGGGCGTCGAGATGTCGTGCCGGTACCGGGGGCAGTCGGTGCACCTGTTGGCGTACGGGGTCGATCAGCACCATGGTGGGCTGCGGGACGAACTCCAACGGATCCGAGCCGGTCGTACGGGCCGACTGCCGGCGGTGCTGGCCAAGCTGGCCGAGCTGGGGGTGCCGGTGACCCGGGAGCAGGTGCTTGCCCAGGTCGGCGACAGCCCGTCGGTCGGACGCCCGCACATCGCCGACGCGCTGGTGGCGGCCGGACACGTCACCGATCGGACCGAAGCCTTCGACCGATTCCTTGCCGACGGCGGACCGGCTCACGTGGAGCGTTACGCCGCGGGTGTGGCTCAGACCATCGATCTGGTTCACGGCGCCGGTGGGGTGGCGGTACTGGCCCACCCGTGGGGACGCGGGCGTCGCGAGGTGCTCACCGCCGACGTCATTGCCGGTCTGGCCCACGAGCACGGCCTGGATGGCATCGAGGTCGACCACCAGGACCATGATCAACACACCCGGGAGCTGCTGCGGGTCCTGGCTGGTGACAACGGCCTGGTGATCACCGGATCCAGTGACCATCACGGTCTGGGCAAAGTTGATCATGACCTGGGGTGCAACACCACGGACCAGGGCCAGTTCAGCGCACTGATGTCCAGGATCGGCTCGGGTGGACCCGCAGCCTGACCCCCGCAGTCTGACCCCCGCAGTCCGACCATTGGGCCCATGACGATGGGCCCCGCCGAAGGGGGGCCCATCATGATCAGTTCGAGGTGATCGGTGCGAGGTTGATCAGTTGTCGCTGGCGGACGCCTGGGCGGTCACCTGAGAAGAACCCTCGCTCGTCCGGGCTTCGCCACCACCGGAGGAGCGACGACGACGGCGACGCTTCCGCGGAGCACCGTTCTCGCCGGCCTGTTCGGTGGGGATCGCCGAGCCGTTCGCCTTGGCGGGCCCGGTCTCCACCGTCTGTCCGTTGTGCGTACGACGGCGCTGGCGATCGCTGCGCTTGCGCGGCTCGCGCGGACGTTCGGTGCCCTCCTCCGTACGGCCACCTGAACGGCCTGCCGAGGCACGGTTACCGGCCGAACGCCCACCGCCGGATCGCTCGCCCGAGCCACGGCCGGCGGAAGGCTCCCGCGGCTTCTCCGGCACCAGCCGGCCCTTGGTGCCCGGCGCGATGCCCTGATCATGGAACAGGTGCTCGGAGGTGGAGTACGTCTCCTGCGGCTCCTCGAACGGCAGCCCGAGGGTCTTGTTGATCACCTTCCATCGCGTGCCGTCGGCCCAGTCGACGAACGTGATCGCCACACCGGTGGCGCCGGCGCGGCCGGTGCGGCCGATCCGGTGCACATAGGTCTTGTCGTCGTCGGGGCACTCGTAGTTGATCACGTGGGTGACGTTGGCGACGTCGATGCCACGGGCAGCAACGTCGGTGGCGACCAGGACGTCGATCGATCCGTCGCGGAATTTCTTCAGCGCCTTCTCCCGGGCCACCTGGTTGAGGTCACCGTGGATCGGGGCGGCGGCGAATCCGCGCTCGGCCAGGTCGTCGGCCACTCGCTGAGCGGCACGCTTCGTACGACAGAAGATCATGCACCGGTCCCGCCCCTCGGACTGCAGGATGCGGGCCACCACCTCGGGCTTGTCGAGATCGTGCGCCTGGTAGACGAACTGCGCCGTGGTCGGCACGGTCGTCTCCTCGCCGGCGGACTCGGCGCGGATGTTCACCGGGTGCCGCAGGTGGCGACGGGCCAGGGAGACGATGGCGCTCGGCATGGTGGCCGAGAACAGCATCGTCTGGCGCAGCTCGGGAGTCTTGGCGAGCAACCGCTCGACGTCGGGCAGGAAGCCCAGGTCGAGCATCTCGTCGGCCTCGTCCAGCACGACGACCTTGATGTGCGCCAGGTCCAGCGAGCCCCGGTCAGCCAGATCGAGCAGGCGCCCGGGCGTGCCGACGACGATCTCCACGCCCGCGGCCAGCCCGTCGAGCTGCGGCTCGTAGCCGACGCCGCCGTACACGGTCAGCACACGTGCCTTGCGCTTGGCCGAGGCCATCGCCAGGTCCTTCGACACCTGGCCGGCCAGCTCACGGGTCGGTGCGATGACGAGGGCCTGCGGGGCGCCCGGCTTGGCCTGGGCCTCGAAGTCACGATCACCCGGGACGACGATGCGCTGCAGCAGGCTCACGCCGAAGGCGAGAGTCTTGCCGGTTCCCGTACGGGCCTGGCCGATCATGTCGGTGCCGGTCACCGCGATCGGGATCGCCATCGCCTGGATCGGGAACGGGTGGGTGATGCCGTGCCCGGTGAGCGCGTCCACGACGTCGGGGTGGATGCCGAGATCGGCAAAGGTCTGGGCAGCCGGTGGGGCCTGGTCGGGTGCCTCGACATCGACGGTGGCGACGGTGTCGAGCTCTTCGGTGTTGGCTGCCTCGGTGCTAGCGGTCTCGGCGGACGGGGGAGTCTCGTTCAGTTCTGTGTCGGTCTGGCTCTGCTGATCGCTCAGGATCTTGCCTTTCGGTGCGAGCCCGCAAAGGCCCGGCTCGTTGTCGCTCTCCGGCAGCGCCGCTGGGCGGGTGCCGCGTGGCTCGTCGGACGTCTCGAAGGGGGTCGAGGTGGCGATGCAAGCTCGGACGGTGTCGGCGGGCGACTCCGGTTCGAAGAGCGTGACGCGTGGTGCGTACGGAGAAGGAGTCTAGCTGGTCGCTAGGCTGGTCCGGTGACCGACACCTGGGACCCCGCCGAGACACCCGCAACCCCGGACGTTTCGCCCGGTGTCGTCGACCTGTTGGGCATGTTGGCGTACGGCGAACTACGCGCCTTTGAGCGGCTGGCCGAGGATGCCGGCAAGGCCCCCGATCTGGCAGCCGAACTGGCCGTCGTACGACTGGCCGCGACGCAGGTCGACGACTATCGGCGGATCGAGGCGCGCCTGGCCGAGTTGGGCAGTGACGCCATGGCGGCGATGGGTCCGTTCCGGGACGCGATCGATGGCTATCACGACCACACCGTCCCGCGGACCTGGCTCGAAGGCCTGGTCAAGGCGTACGTGGGTGACGGGCTGGCCGCCGACTTCGCCGCCGAGGTGGCGCAGTTCTGCGACGAGGACACCCGCACCCTGGTGGAGGCGGTCACCGACGACGAGGCGCTCACCGGATTCATCCCGCCGACCGTGAAGGCGGCCATCGAGGCCGACCCGACCGTTGGCGGCCGGCTCGCGCTGTGGGGTCGGCGTCTGGTCGGTGAGGCGATGAGCCAGGCTCAGCGGGTCGCCACCGATCGGGCCGACCTCACCGACCTGATCGCTGGCACGCCGGGTGACCCCAACCACGACCTGGCCGCGATCAGTGCGATGTTCTCCCGGCTGGTGCTCCAGCACAGTCGACGGATGGCCGCGCTCGGTCTGAGTGCCTGAGCCGGACCGGGGGGCCTGTGATCAGATCGAGCCGAAGCCGACCCGGCGAGCATTCTCCACACCGAACTCCACGTAGCCAATGGCAGCGGCCGGGACGACCACCTTGCGACCCTTGTTGTCGGAGAGCGTGAACAGTCCACCGTCGGAGATCGCCTCGGACAGTGACTTCTCGACCGCCTTGGCCGATTCCTCGGTCTCGATGACGACCTCGCGGTTGATGTGCTGCACGCCGATCTTGATCTCCACTGTCTCTCCTGAACCTGGTGGGTGACTCCTGGATGTCTTCTCGTCCAAGCTGCCACACGCCCCAGCCCGGTGACGGATGTGTTCGCCATGGGCACAAGGCGTTCTGCGACGGTCCAGTCCGGCGGACGGCGCGACCGGCACGTGGGGTGAGGTCAGGCGTACGCCTCGATCTCCTCCTCGGTGGCCTTGCGGATCACCAACCGGGTCCACGCGCCGAGGTGGATGCGATCATCGGGCAGCAATTCGTGGCGCTGCCCCACCTTGACCGGATCGTCGGGCAACCCCTCGGAGGGATCGGAGACGTAGTTCCCGTTGGCCGAGTCGAGATC
>JAKDKP010000590.1 GCA_030453285.1 Propionibacteriales bacterium | reverse complement strand
ACGATCGCCCACAACGGTGAGATCAACACGGTGCGCGGCAACCGCAACTGGATGCGCGCCCGGCAATCCCAGCTCGTGTCGCCCCTGCTCGGGGAGGACCCCGAGGAGTTGTTCCCGATCTGCACCCCCGGCGCCTCGGACTCGGCCTCGTTCGACGAGGTCGCCGAGCTGCTCATGCTGTCGGGGCGGCCGATCACCCACGCCATCATGATGATGATCCCCGAGGCGTGGGAAAACCACACCACGATGGACGAGGACCGCCGCGCGTTCTACCGGTACCACTCCATGCTCATGGAACCCTGGGACGGCCCCGCAGCCGTCTCCTTCACCGACGGGCGCCTTGCCGGGGCCGTGCTGGACCGCAACGGCCTGCGCCCGGCCCGATACTGGGTCAGCGACGAGGGCCTGGTCGTGCTGGCCTCCGAAGTCGGCGTCCTGGACATCCCGGAGGAACGCATCGTGCGCAAGGGCCGGGTGTCGCCGGGCAAGATGTTCCTCATCGACACCGATGCCGGACGCATCGTCGAGGACGAGGAGATCAAGGCCGAGGTCGCCGCCGCCAACCCGTGGCGCGACTGGGTCCAGGAGAACATCATCTCGCTCGCCGAGCTCCCCGAGCGCGAGCACGTCTCGCACAACCCGGCCTCCGTCCAGTTGCGCCAACGCACCTTCGGCTACACCGAGGAGGAGAAACGCATCCTGCTCGCCCCCATGGCCTCCAACGGCGCCGAACCCCTTGGGGCCATGGGCACCGACACCCCCATCGCGGTGCTCTCGCAGCGCCCCCGCCTGCTGTTCGACTACTTCGTCCAGTCGTTCGCCCAGGTCACCAACCCGCCGCTGGACTCCATCCGCGAGGAACTGGTCACCAGCATGTCGACCTCGATCGGACCGGACGGCAACCTGCTGGACCTGGACCAGGTCGGGACCCGGCATGTCTCGCTGGACTTCCCCGTCATCACCAACGACGAACTGGCGAAGATCGCGAACATCCGCAGCGCCGATGGCGCCAAGGCCTCGCTGAAGGTCAGGGGCCTGTACCGCCCCGAAGGAGGCGCGGCGGAGCTGAAGAACCGCCTACAGGAGATCTGCGAGCAGGTCTCGGCGGCCATCCACCGCGGCGTGAAATTCATCGTGCTCTCCGACCGTGACTCCAACGCCCAATGGGCCCCGATCCCGTCGCTGCTGCTCACCTCGGCGGTGCACCACCACCTGCTGCGCAGCGCGAACCGGACCAAGACCTCCCTGGTCATCGAGACCGGGGACGTGCGCGAGGTCCACCATGTGGCGGTGCTGATCGGCTACGGCGCCTCCGCCATCAACCCGTACCTGGCGCTGGAGACGGTCGAGGAGATGGCCGATGCCGGCGTCCTGGACGGTGTCGGCGTCGATGCGGCCCACCGGAACCTCATCAAGGCGCTCGGCAAGGGGGTGCTGAAGATCATGTCGAAAATGGGCATCTCGACGGTGGCCTCCTATTGCGGGGCCCAGACCTTCGACGCACTCGGGCTCTCCGCACAGGTCATCGACCAGTACTTCACCGGTACCCACTCCCCGCTCGGCGGCGTCGGACTGGACGTCATCGCGGCGGAGGCCGCCGCACGCCACCGCTTCGCCTACCCCGCCGACGGGGTCGAGGAGCCGCACAAGCGGCTGGAGACCGGCGGCGAGTACCAATGGCGTCGTGACGGGCCATCCCACCTGTTCAACCCGGAAACGGTCTTCCGCCTCCAGCATGCGACCCGGGAACGCCGCTACGACATCTTCAAGGAGTACACCCGCGGCATCGACGACCAGTCCCAGGAACTGATGACCCTGCGTGGTCTGCTCAAGCTCAAGACCGGGGTCCGCGAACCGATCGCGATCGAGGAGGTCGAACCGGTCGCGGAGATCGTCAAGCGCTTCGCCACCGGCGCGATGAGCTACGGCTCCATTTCGCAGGAGGCCCACGAAACGCTGGCCATCGCCATGAACCGCCTCGGCGGCAAGTCCAACACCGGCGAGGGTGGCGAGGACGTCGAGCGACTGCTCGATCCGGAACGCCGTTCAGCGGTCAAGCAGATCGCCTCCGGCCGTTTCGGGGTGACCAGCTTGTACCTGACCCAGGCCGACGACATCCAGATCAAGATGGCCCAGGGCGCCAAACCCGGCGAGGGCGGCCAGCTGATGAGCCAGAAGGTCTACCCCTGGGTGGCCCGGACCCGGCACTCGACCCCGGGCGTGGGACTGATCTCCCCGCCGCCGCACCACGACATCTACTCGATCGAGGACCTCGCCCAGCTGATCCATGATGCGAAATCCGCGAATCCGGCGGCCCGCGTGCACGTGAAGCTGGTGTCGCGGTTCGGGGTCGGCACGGTCGCGACA
>JAKDKP010000589.1 GCA_030453285.1 Propionibacteriales bacterium | reverse complement strand
GTGAGATCGGTGTCGGCCTGCGCCCCCACTGCGGCCAGGAATCCCGCCCCCGCATCGTGCGCGCCGGCACCCGACAAGTCGATGGCCAGGGTCCGTCGAACGGCTGACTCCTCCGTGCGGGCGATCCCCTCCACCGCACTCGCCACGGCAACCCCCAGCGGCGCCGAACTCGCGTGCAGGTCCACCTCGCCCGACAGAGGGGTGTTGGTCGGCTCGATGGCCACCCCGTACACGTGCTCGCTGATCACCGCTTCACCGACCACCTCGGCGGTGCCGGTGCTGACCAGGTGCACCTCGGCGCCGACCTGATCGGCGAGCGAACGCAGCCACCCCGCCCCGGACTCACCGATCGGCACCACGGCGACATCGTGAGCCGGCCAGCCCTCGGCCAGACATCGCCCGGCCTCACCGGAGGTGAGCGGGCCGATTCGATCGGCGGCCACCAGAACCCTCATCTGCCTGCCTTCGCTGGTACGGGAAACCTGACGGCCCAGTCTGCCGTACGGCTGTGGCCCACCGGCGCCGAGCCAGCAGGGAGCGACCCCGCCACCCCACCCCGAATCACCCAGACACTGTCGATCATCGGGCGGGACTTTGCCCACCTTGCCGGACTGGGAGAGAATCGCCCCTGTGGGGGCATGAACCACCCCGTACGCACCCAGGCGCGAAGGCGCGAGAGAACGAGGACACCTGTGGGACTCTTCGGAGCCAAGAAGTCGGCCGAGCCCGTCGAGGCCGAGCCCGACGCGACTCCCACCGAGCCGGGACTTGCCGGCCCGCAACGCAAGTCTGGTCCAACGCCGACGCGCAAGGAGGCCGAGGCCGCCCGCAAGGCGCGTCTGAACCCGAGCCTTTCGCCCAAGGAGGCCCGCCGGAAACGGGCCGAGGCCTCCCGCACCGACCGGCTGCGGGCGATGAACGTGCGCGAGAACACCCCCGAAAAGGTGCTGCTGCGCAACTACGTCGACTCGAGATTCCGGCTCGGCGAGATCCTGCTGCCCGCCCTGGTCGTCATCCTGGCCCTGTCGATGCTCGGCACCGTCTGGCCGTCGGCGGTGCTGCTGTCGACGGTGGTGTTGTACTCGTTCATCATCATCGTCCTGTTCGACATCTTCATGATGTGGCGCGGCTTCAAGAAGGTGCTCGCCGAACGACTCCCCCGATCCCATCCCCGCGGGCTGCTGAGGAGCGGAGCCAATCGGTGCATCCAGATCCGCAGGTTCCGGATGCCGCCACCGGCCATCAAGCGCGGCGAAGCGTACTGACCACCAACCACCGACAGCCCAGGCGTACCGACAGAAGGGAATGAACGAGATGGAGTTCCGTCACCTCGGCGCGAGCGGACTGAAGGTGTCCGCGATCTCGTACGGCAACTGGCTCACCCACGGTTCACAGGTGGAGGCCGACCAGGCCAAGCTGTGCGTTCGCGCCGCCCTGGACGTCGGCATCACCACCTTCGACACCGCCGACACCTACGCCAACACCGCCGCCGAGTCGATCCTGGGCGAAGCGCTGGCCGGGGAACGCCGCGAGAGCCTCGAGATCTTCACCAAGGTGTACTTCCCGACCGGCCCGAAGGGCCCCAACGACACCGGGCTGTCCCGCAAGCACATCAGTGAGTCGATCAACGCCTCGCTGCTGCGGCTGCGCACCGATCACGTCGACCTCTACCAGGCGCACCGGTACGACCACGCCACACCGCTGGAAGAGACCATGGAGGCCTTCGCCGACGTCGTACGACAGGGCAAGGCTCTCTACATCGGGGTGAGCGAATGGACGCCGGCACAATTGCGCGCCGGGCACGCGCTGGCCAGGGAGTTGAAGTTCCCGCTGGTGTCGAACCAGCCGCAGTACAACATGCTCTGGCGGATCATCGAGGACGAGGTGGTGACGACCAGCCGCGAGTTGGGGATCGGACAGATCGTGTTCTCCCCGATCGCCCAGGGCGTGCTGACCGGCAAGTACCAAGTTGGACAGGCGCCGCCGCCGGGATCACGGGCCACCGACACCTCCGGGGGGGCCGAGTTCGTCCAGCGCCTGCTGAAGGACGAGACCCTGTCCCGGGTGGCCCGGTTGGCCCCGATCGCCGAATCCGAGGGCTTGACGATGGCCCAGCTGGCGATCGCGTGGGTGCTCGCCAACGACAACGTGGCCTCGGCGATCACCGGCGCCTCCCGTCCCGACCAGGTGACCGCCAATGCCGCGGCGGCCGGACATCCCTTGTCTCCCGAAACCTTGGCCGCCATTGACGAGGCGCTCGGCGACACCGTCCAACGCGACGCCGACCTCGTCGGTAGGGCCTCACCGAAGGAACGGTTGACGTGACCTGGCACTGGGAGGGGCCCGCCGGTGGTGGGGCCGAGCTCGGGT
>JAKDKP010000588.1 GCA_030453285.1 Propionibacteriales bacterium | reverse complement strand
CTGTGGGCACTGCCGGTGCTGGCCGACTACGTCCAGGACAAGTACGACACCTCCGAGATGACGGTCGTCTCACCCGATGCCGGACGCGTACGGCTGGCCGACATGTGGACCGACCGGCTGAACTGCACCCTGGCCATCATCCACAAGCGCCGCGATCCCGACGTGGCCAACACGGTGGCCGTGCACGAAGTGGTCGGCGATGTCGAAGGCCGGGTGTGCCTGCTGGTCGACGACATGATCGACACCGCCGGCACCATCTGCCAGGCCGCCGAAGCCCTAGTCGCCCGCGGCGCCAAGAAGGTGATCGCTGCCACGACCCACCCCGTGCTGTCGGGTCCGGCCATCGAGCGGCTGAAGGCCTCGAAGTTCGAGGAGGTGATCGTCACCAACACGCTGCCGATCCCTCCGGAGCGCGAGTTCGACCGACTCACCGTCCTGTCCATAGCTCCGCTGTTCGCCCGCGCGATCAGTGAAGTCTTCGAGGAAGGCTCGGTCACCTCCCTCTTCGACGGAGCCGCCTGAGCCTCGGTCGTTGAGGAAGCGAGGGACGAGCGACGGTCGAAACGTCCGTACGCACGGGTGCGGTGCTGGATTTCTCCCGTACGGGCGGCTGGGCTAGTCTGGTCGACGTTGCCTCGGCGAGGGTGGTGTCACCACCGTGATCGACAGGGTTCTTCGGTACGTCCGTGCCGGTGATGACTCCTGACTCGCCGAGCTCGTACATTTGGGTCCGACTCCGTGGGAGTGGGGCTGACCGGGAACCACCCACGAGGAGATCACCATGGCTGAAGTCAAGCTGAACGCCGAGTTGCGCACCGAGTTCGGCAAGGGTGCGGCCCGCCGCACCCGCCGCGACCACAAGATTCCGGCCGTGCTGTACGGCCACGGCGCCGAGACCACGCACATCACCCTGCCGGGCCATGAGACGTTGCTGGCGCTCCGGGTGGCCAACGCCCTGCTGTCGATCGAGGTGGACGGCGAGGCCACGCGCCTGGCCATTCCCAAGCAGGTGCAGCGCGACCCGCTCAAGGGGACCATCGACCACGTCGACCTGCTGATCGTGCGTCGTGGCGAGAAGGTCACCGTCGACGTCGGCATCAACGTCACCGGCGAGGCGTCGCCGGAGGCACTGGTGATGACCGAGAACACCTCGATCACCGTCGAGGCCGAGGCCACCCACATCCCGACCGGGTTCGAGGTCTCGGTGGAGGGCTTGGAACCGGGCGTTCAGATCCTTGCCAAGGACATCGTGCTGCCCGAGGGCACCACGCTGGCCGTTGACGAGGAACTGCTGATCGTCAACGTGATCGCTGCTCCGACCCAGGCCGAGCTGGATGCCGAGCTGGCCGAGGCAGAGGCAGAGGCCGGTATCGAGCCGACCCTCGATGAGGAGACCGAGGCCGCCGCCGAAGAGGCCGAGGGTGAGGGCGACGCCGAGGGTGGCGAGGACTCCGAGGGTTCGTCCGAGAAGTCCGACGACGAGTGATCAGCCGATCCCGGGATTGATCAGATGACATGGCTGGTGGTCGGGCTGGGCAATCCTGGCCCGACCTACGCCGGTCACCGGCACAACGTCGGACACCTGGTGGTCGACGAGTTGGCCCGCCGGGCCGGTGAGACCTTTTCCGCTCCCCGCGGCATGCGATGCGAGACCGTCGAGACCCGACTGGGTTCTGCCGGGATCGGCGTCGTGGCCCCGGGTGTGGAGAAGGTCGTGCTGGGCAAGTCCCGTACGTACATGAACGAATCCGGGGTGCCGGTCGGCAAGCTCGTCGCCTTCCACCGGATCGAGCCGGCCCACATCGTCGTCGTGCACGATGAACTCGACATCGACTTCACCCAGTTGCGGATCAAGCAGGGCGGCGGCGACAACGGCCACAACGGACTGCGGTCGATCCGGGCGCACCTGGGCACCGGTGACTTCCTGCGGGTGCGGTTCGGCATCGGGCGCCCGCCCGGGCGGCAGGATCCGGCCGACTGGGTGCTGTCCAACTTCCCTGCCGCACAGCGCGCCGACCTGGCGATCGAAGTGGATCGAGCCGCAGACGCCGTCGAGATGTTGATCATCGACGGACTTCCCGCTGCCCAGAATCGCTTCAACTCCTGACCGAAGCGGTCACTCCTCGATGAGGCCGAGGGCGTCGAAGGCCGTGGCGAGTGTGCCGGTGACGATCACCCGCGTCGTTCCGTCCCCGTGTTCGGTCACCTGGTGACTACTGTTGACGTCCGCTGATCGGTGATAGAGGTGCGGTGATACCGACCCCGGACCCTTGTCGTGTTCGGCTCGGACGAAGCGATCCATCACGGTGATGGTCGGCACCACGCCGGCGCCGGCCAGGACATGGACCACCAACAGATGGCGGGTCGGCACGG
>JAKDKP010000033.1 GCA_030453285.1 Propionibacteriales bacterium | reverse complement strand
CGGGCGATGGCGGCAAAGTGTTGATCATCATCGGTGATCAACTCAGGGTCAGCCGTGGCAGCCAAGTGGGCGGGGAGGTCGAAAGCGGTGGTGGGGCTGGGTGGCACGACAATCATCTCGTCTCGCGTCGTCGTCCACCGGCACGCCTGCTGAGCAGGCTCCGGTGGTCGGCAGGTGGTGGCTGGGCACGCCATTGTGCAGGACCACCTGGGCCTTGCGGCAAGGCCCCGGGTCAGCTATATCTTGGTAGTGGCAGGGGTGTTCAGCACCTGCCATTTGTCATCTTTGAGCACGATGCGCGACGCTCCCGGACGGGCCTGAGTCGAGTCGTCAGGGGGCGACAACTCCACCGAAACCGGTCCACCGCAACTCCGGCGGCAGGTGTGTCATGTCGTTGACCAGCACGACGTTGGGCGCCTGGTCACTGATCTTGATCATGGTCAGTGCCGCATTGGGTACGGTGGCCACCGACAACCAGCCCGCTGCCGGTGCGGCCAGGGCTGCGCGCAGGAACCATGACACCTGATAGGCGTGAGTGATCAACAACTCCGTCCGATCCTCGGCCCGGGGTTCGAAGAAACGCGACAGCATCGCCTCGGCCGTACGTTCCCCCGTACGGGCCTCCTGCTCATCGAAGCCGTCGAAGAAGCCGCGCCAACCCGAAGGCATCTGATCGGCCGGCGGCACGTACGGAATGTGGTCGACGAGTTCGTCGGCTCTGGCGGTGGGAACATCCGGCCACGCCAGCGCCGCGGCACTGGCGACGGCCCGGGGGAGCGGGGAATGCCAGACCTGTTGCACGCCGGAGGCGCCAAGTCGCCGACCGAGCAGGCGCATCTGGTCGGCACCCTCCGGCGTGAGGTCTCCGAAAGCATCGGCCATCCCGTGTCTGGCGATGAAGAGGGTACGGATGCTCATCGGCTCTTCCCGATCTCCGCACTGCGGGGGATGGCGAGCGTGGACAACAGATCTTCGTGCAACTCCATCCACACCGCGTGGCAGGACGGCACCTCAACCCCAGCCACCCATTGGTGCTCGCCGGAGTCGGCACGTTCCAGCGCCGCGGCGAAGCGGCGATCGTAGCCGTCGAATCGGGTCAGGACGCTGCGCAGTTGGACGGCGATCGGCACCAGACCTTCCCCGATCGTGACGAGTTCACCAAGGATGCGTCGGTCCCATCGTCGGTCCCGGTGATCGTTGCTGGCGAATCGATCACCGCGCCGGGGGCGCAACTGCCAGTCGGTGCACGCCTTGACCAGGGCAGGGTTCAGCTCCTCGAATGCCCGGTGGCCGTCGGCCAGGGTGGCACGGTCCACGGTTTGGAGCTCGGCGGCAAGCAGGTGGTCATCCCGATCGTGGCCCCGTGCGGTGAGAGCCCAGGCATCCACATCGGAGAACGAGACTTTGCTCGCCCAGCCGTACGCGGCGAAGTCCAGCAGCAGGGTGGAGACGTCCGCCAGACCAAGTCCTGTGCGCCCGGCCACCTGCGCCTCGTTGGCCGTCCCCGCCAGGCGCAGGGCGTGCAGGACCAGCAGGGTCGGCGCCGACGCGGACGGAGCCGAGGTCACGGCAGGGCCGTTCGCGTGGACAGGCGGTCCTGACGCTGTTGGGCGGCCTGCGGTGACTTGAGTCCCCTGTGGCGCGCCACTTCCCCCCAAGTGAGTCCTTCGGCCCGGGCGACGAACAGCAGCCCGGTTTCGAGGGCGTCGAGTTCGGCCCTCGCCGAGTCCATCAATTGCAGGGCCGACTCGAGCTCTGCTCGTACGGTATCGGCGTCGGCACCCCGGTTGGCGCGCCACAGGACGTTCCTGATCAAGGTCACGTCATCGGGCGGTACGCCGGCTGCTTGCCAAGGCATCGGCGGCAGATCACTGGTCGAACTCAGGCGTTGTCGGGCACGCGCGTACGTGGCGGCTCGCAACTGGTCGGGTTCCTCGGCATCGGGCATGGTGCTCACCCTCCTTGCTTCAACACAATGTTGTCAACCTTTTGTTGATCCCCGTTGGAGATTTGCTGGAACTGGTGCCGGGCGGACGTCACGAAGGCACAATGGATCCATGCGCCGTCATCTGGTCCGATCGTGTGTCGTCCTGTTGGTGTCCTTGGTGATCATCCCGGCAACGACTGGTTGCGGGCTGATCAACCGACTGCCCGGCATGCCGTCGCCCGACAGGCAGAAGCCTGCGAACGCGCTCAGCTTCCACCCGGTCCTTGAAGTCAATCCCGCGCCGTGTGCCGCCGAGGCCACCGTTCCCCCCGGGCTACCTGACCCGTCGTCACCGGAGTCCTCCTGTCTGCGAGGTGATCAGGCCAGGCTGACGGTTGACCGACTCGCCGACGTCAAGGCCGAGATACCCCCCAACCAGACCACAATGACCTGGCAGGTCACGATGACCCTTGAGCCCGACGACGCCCAGGCGATGGCTGAGTTGACCACCGACCTGGCCGACAACAGTGATCCGCAGAACCGGTTGGCCGTCCTGCTCGATGAGAAGATCATCACCGCGCCGGCCGTTGCTGGCCCCATTGCCGGGGGAACGGTGATCATCACCGGCAACTACACCCAGCAAGAAGCCGAGGACCTGGCGCGACGCCTGGGCGGTTGACCATGACCAACAAGCTCGCACCATGATCCTTCCCGCGGTTCGTGACCCCCGCCTCATCACGATTCGTCGCGGTGGGTCACTGACCGATGCCGACCACCATCTGCTCGCCCTCTGGGCAGCGGACTGTGCCGAACACGTCCTTGATCACTTCGAGCGGGTCAGCCGCGCCGACACCCGGCCCCGCGAGGCCATCGCCCACGTCCGAGCCTGGGTCCGTGGCGAGGTGACCATGATGGTGTCGCGGGCCGCCGGCGGGCATGCGATGGGGGCTGCCCGTTCGCTCACCGGAGCCGCCCGGCACGCCGCCTATGCTGCAGGGCAGGCCGCCTGCGTCGCCCATGTTGCCGAGCACGAACTCGGCGCCGCTGCGTACGCCATCAAGGCCGTCCGTGCCACCGCTGACGACCCGTCCGAGGCAGCTCTCGTCGAGTGCCACTGGCAGCATGATCAACTTCCTCTGCAGATCCGCGAGCTCGTCCTGGATGATCAACGGCGACGCAACGACGTCTGCTGGTCAGTGTTCGACGTGTGAACGCGCAGACCCGCCTGGAGGTCGTCGTGGCGGGTGGCTGTGCCGCGTACGGTCAGCGGGTTGAGTCCCACCACTGGAGAACGCGCAGCCCCAGCAACGTCAGCCACCGTGACGGTTCGCCCTCCCCGGCGTCGACGTCGAACCAGACACGTCCCGGCAGACGACGTCCCTGCCGCCAGGTGCCGTCGGGCTGGCGTGCTGAACGCACCACCCCGATCGCCTCGGCCAGCCGCGGGTCGGGCCGGACCTGATCATGCAGGGCTGCCGCACGGAAATGATCAAGAGCGATGAGCGCGCTGTAGCGGTATCGATGGGGGTACACGAAGTGCGTGACGAAGTCTCCGACCAGCTCACCGCTCGTAGCACGATTCATCAGGCGTCGCTCCAGCAGGTATTCGCCTGCGTTGTGGCGGGTGCTGCGGAGGGACGTGTCTCCGGTGATCTGCTCGTACGCCAGCAGGCCGCGTAACGCGTTGAGAGTGGAATGGAAGGAGGAGCGCACCGAGGTGCCCTCCTCAGCCTCACAGTTCCAGCCGCCGTCGGCGAGGCGGTGGGCCGGGAACCAAGCCGCGAGACCGGAGACGTCGACGCCCAACCAGGCGCCAGCAGCGAGGGTGTAGGAGTTGATGCAGACATCGACCTCGCCATCCCAGTAGGGACGGTCCTCGAATTCCCAGTGGCTGTTGGCCTTGAGCTTGTCCGCCGTTCCCTCGAGCGCCGCGGCGTCGAGCCCCCATTCGCGAAGGTCACGCAGCACCCATGTGGTGGTCGTCCATGGCTGTCCGGGCTGCTCGGCCTCGTCGCTGCCGAAAAAGCCAGCCGGGAAGAAGGCGCCCCCGTCCCACTGGCCATCCGGATCCTGGTGCGCGATGAGTTGGGCACCGAATCCCTCTGTGGCAACTCGGGAACGGGTCGCCTTCCAGACCGATTCCGGAGCGCCGAGGAGGTCCCGCTCGACCTGCCAGCGAAGACTCGGATCGGAGTCCTGCAGCCAGCCGATCACCTGTGCGTCGGATGCCATGGCGCTGACGCTATGCCATTGCCTTGAGGAGCCGCTACGGTGAGGCACCATGTCGCCCGTATCACCAACCGGACCGCCGGCTCCGCAACCGGCATCGGCTCGCCCGCTCGGGCATGAGGCATTCGATCGTTGGTACGGGGAATGGGATCCGCTGACGCCCCAGACCATTGGTGAGTTCATGGACGGCTTCGAACGGCCGTGGTGGATCGTCGGTGGTTGGAGCCTGGAGGCGTACACCCGAATCGCTCGTCCGCACGAAGACATGGACATCTCCATCCTGTCCACTGATGCCGAAGCCTTCCGGCTCTTCCTCGGTGACCGGTGGACACCGTGGAACGTCGACGACGGCTGGTTCCGACCGTTCGACGATCGGTTCACCGACGTCCGTCCAGACAGTCAGGTGTGGATTCGTCGGGACGCCCGGTCACGGTGGGTGCTCGACGTCCCGTTCACCCCGTCAACCCAAGGACGCTGGACCAACAAGCGACATCTTGCGCACACCGAAGACCTGGCGGACGTCACCTGGGTGGCCGCCGATGGCCTGCGGTACGCCAAGCCGGAGGTGACCTTGATGTTCAAGGCGGCCCAGGCCAGGGAGAAGGATCGGATCGATGCGCAGGTCACGCTGCCCCTGCTGGAGGCACCGGCGCGAGCCTGGTTGCGCGACACCATCGCCCGGTTCAGCCCCGACCACGAATGGGCCAGAACGCTGTAGGCGGTGACCATCCTTCAAACGGGGTGACGTCCGGACCGATCATGGTGTGGGATCGGGACATGACCATTGCCCTGGACCAACCCGATGTCGACGCGCTCTCCGAAGTGATCTCCGAGCTGGGGGAGTGGCAGCATGACCGGTCTCCGGTGCAGTTGCATCCAGGTGACATCGGCTGGTACTGGCAGTTCGGCGGCGACGCCACGGCGGCCGCCGTACGAACCTGGCGCCGGAAAGGACGACTCCTCGCCGTCGGATTCCTGGACGAGCCCGATCTGATCCGGATGGGCATCTCGCCCGAGGCCGACCATGATCAGGAGCTGGCCGCGCAATTGGTTTCGGACTTCATTCGGTCCGAGCGCGGCGTGCTGCCGGCCGGACCGGTTCATGTCGAGGCCCGCTCAGGTGCTGCGCTGGCGCACTTGTTGGATGGTGACGGCTGGGAGCCCGACGAGCCGTGGACTCCGTTGCGGCGAGGCTTCGAGTCTCCGGTGGAGGACTGCAGCCTCCGGATCGAGGTGATCACCCCCGGGCGGGAAGGGGACCTCACCGCGGTGCACCGGTCCTCGTTCGGCAGTGAACAGTTCACCGATGAGCGTTGGCGGAACCTGATCAGTGGTCCGGCGTACGACAACGCGCGCGGCATTGTCGGCTACGACGATCGGGACAACGCCGTGGCGACCGCGACGGTCTGGTCGGCGGGGGAGGGACGGCCCGGTCTGATCGAACCTCTGGGCGTGCACGCCGAATATCGCGGCCACGGGTACGGTCGGGCGATCAGTCTGGCCGCGGCCGCCGCCCTGCAGGAGATGGGCGCCTCGAGTGCCGTGGTCGCAACCCCTTCGGCCAACAGCGGTGCGGTGGCAACCTACGTCTCGGCCGGGTTCACACCCGGTCCGGAGAGCCGGGATCGACGCTGGGGCGGCGCCTGATCACGTCGATCAAGAAGTGCCGGCCGCTGCGGACCGACGCGAGGGCTCCCCGGACCGTCCGCTGAGCTCGAGGATGTCCATCGGATCAGCGCCCGAGGTCGGCAGGATCTCGAACAGTGTCGGAGTGTGCGCATCGGTCGCATGGCCTTCGAACTCAACGCGGTCAACTCCTCGCCGAGCGAGTTCGCTGATCGAAGCAGCGACAGTGGCGGCCAGGATGGCATCACCGTCTGGTTGATCACGTCGTACGGTTTCGGCCACCAGCAGGTTGTGGCCGTCCCAGGCGTCAAGGGCCACCAGGCTCAGGGCAAGGATCTGTCCGGTCGCCTCGTCGAGGCATGCCCGGGAGGCCTGCGGATCGAATACTCCCCGTTGCCGGGTCCATTGTTCGACCAGCCGCTCGGTGTGCACGGCGGCGAACGGTTCATGGACCCAGAGGTAGCTGCTCACCCAGGCGGCCTGGAGTTGATCACCATCCGCCTCGGCCGTGGCTCTGATGACACACCCGACGAGGACGCCCTGGCGTGCCATCCAGTCCCGTACGGACAGCGCCGTCGGATCGATCCGCGGCATCGGACAGTGCACGAGCACCGAACACCCGAGGGAGTCGGCGAACGCCCGCCGGTGTGGTGCACTGTTCATCGCCCGGGCCACGATGGGGAACCCGGGGTCGGCCAGCTCCCGTACGGCGTCGAAGAGCCTTGTTCCGACGCCTCGGCGACGATGGGCGGTGGCCACCGACACCTCGCAGAAGTACTGCTCGGTGACCGCCGCCCAGGTCATGGTGGCGAACCCGATCACCGTCTCCCTGCTGACCGCGGCCACGGTACGGCGACCTCGCGGCTGGTCCTGATCAGGGGCCGGCGTGGGCAGTTCTTGGGCGACGACGTCACCCTCGGACAGAGGACGGATCTCGTACGGCTGCGGTGAAGTGGTCATGGCGTACGACCCTCGGCGATGGACCAGTTGCGCGCAAGAGTGATCTGCCCAAGCCGGACTCGAGCCCGAGCCGCCTCCCAGCATGGGAGAATGTGTACACACACAAGGACGCCGCAGAGGCCCAAACTCTCCGCTCGGGAGACCCCTTCAGTTCTCGGTCCGCTCGGGGGAGCTGAGTTGATCGAGGTAGTCACGGAGCGCGTCGCGTCGCTGCGCCATGCAGTCGACGCACCGGCACATGCGTTCCCATTCGCCTTCCACGGTGTTGATCATCGCGGTGTCAACGTGCTGCGGATGGATGCCGTCGGTGTCGCTGACGGCGCCGAGCAGGTCCTTGACCAGCCTGCTGGGCAGGCCTGCCTGAATCAGTGCGTTGACCTGCCGGGCCGCCGTGATCTGATTCTCGCCGTACTCGCGGTATCCGTTGGGGCTTCTGCCAGCAGGCGTCAGCAATCCCTGTGACTCATAGTGACGCAGCATGCGTGGGGTTGTGCCCGTCGCGGCGGCGAACTCGCCGATCTGCATACTCGATCCCTTCCACCGTGCCGTCGTGGTCGGCACGAACCCCTCGGACGGTGCAACGGACTTGACCTTCTCCCTAGCGTCAACGAGCGATCGTATCGGGCATGACTCAAGGCAACGGAAGGATCCCCTGCCGACTGTTCGTGCTCTCGGGATGCGTGTTCACCCTCGGCATGAGTGAGTTCATGATTGCCGGGCTCCTGGCACCGATGTCGGCCTCGCTCGGCCGATCGGAGCCAACGACAGCGTTGATGGTCACGGCCTTCGCGGCCGCGGTCGTTCTCAGCGCGCCCGCGACATCCGCCCTCACCGTCCTGCTCAGACCCAAGGCCACCCTGGTGGGTGCAATGGTGACGTTCGTCGCCGCCCACCTGGTGACGGCTCTGGTCCCGGTCTTTTGGGTGATGCTCGTGTTGCGGCTGGTCGCCGGTGTCGCCTGCGCGACCTTCCTGTCGGTGGGCACCGTGACGGGGGTGAGGATGGTCACGCCGGCCATGGCACCCCGTGCGATCTCGATCATGGTTGGCGGTCTGACCGTTTCGAACGTCGTCGGTCTGCCGGTAGCAGCATGGGTGGGCACTGCGCTCGGATGGCGGGCCGCATTCTGGTTGGTGGCGGTCCTGGCGGCAGCGGCATGTGCCGTCCTTGTCTGGACCAGAATCGATCCTGCGCCGTCGACGGCGACGGGACTACGTCAGCAACTGGTTGCCGAGGTACGGGTGCTGGTGCGGCCGACCATGCTGATCACCTTTGCCATCGTGATCATGTTCCAGGCAGGCATGTTCGCCACGTTCACCTTTCTGCAGCCGCTCACCACGATCGTTGGCGGAGTCAGCCCGTCGGCCACCGGTGGACTTCTTGCCGTGTTCGGTCTCGGCACGCTCATCGGTGTTGCCCTGGGCGGCGCCGTGGCTCACCGGGGTCTGCTACGAAACGTGACCTTGAGTCTGGTCGCGACATCGCTGACCCTGATCCTGTTGATGGTGCTCATCCGTCAGCCGGTGCTTGTGATCGGCGCGGTCGTGTTCGGGTTCGGCGTCTCGGCCTTCTCCATCTCCGCCGCACTCAATGGTCGCGTCTTCGCCCTCGCCGGAGATGCACCAACCCTTGCGTCGGGGATGAACATCTCCATGCTGAATCTTGGCAATGCCATCGGCCCCGCCGTCGCCGGAATGGTGATCTCGGCCAATCAGAGTGACTACCTTCTCGCGCCAGCGTCCTCACTGGGGTTCATCACCATGGCACTCGTCGGCGTTGCTGCCATCATCCTCACCGATCGGCGACACCGCACTACTGCCGACCAGGATTCCCTGAGGCAGCACAGTTGATCATGTTGCAGTTGATCATGAGACGGACCAACTACTCCGTCAGGTCATCGCATTGGACTCGAGGATCATCTGCCGGCGCGAGGTCGACCGGGGTCAGCATCCACCGGAAGCCGTACTTGGTTGGCATGCATGGGTCGGCAGCGCCGGGGGAGAAGTAGTCGGTGGTCAACGCCAGGAGCCGCTGTTCGAACTCCTTCGCCCGATCGTCACCCATCCGAGCAGCGTGCTCACCATCGCCGGCGTGTGCCGTGGATCCGAAACGTCCCTCGGCCCGTTGCCTCGACGCCCGCCGGTAGTCGAATACCGAGGCAGACGGCAACAGCGTCTCCTCGTGTCCCACCTGCTGCGCCTCCTCGTCGTCCGGACCGTGGCCGACGGCGAGGTCGTCAACGTCGAGACCAGCTTGACCGGCGGCGTCGGCCAGCCCGGCGAACCCGCGATCGACCCAGCCTTCGGCCAGGGTGGCTGAGCCCATCGCGGCCGGCTTGTCGATGAGATGGAACGCGAGATTGTCGATGTGGCCCAGGATGCGCAACCAGGGCAACGCCGCCAACTCGACGTCGGACAACGGCCGTTCGGCGACGTAGGCAGCCAGGAAGGGTGCGGCGAACTCGGTGGACATTGCCCCGGTCAGGTCGGACATCTGCCATCCGGGTCCGGCCAAGTCGAGATCGTAGAAGTGCACGACCCCACGCTCATCGACATGGAGATTGTCCAACGACGCGTCGCCATGGGTGACGCCCCACCGCAGGCCGCGAGCGGCCAGTTGATCAAGGGCACTGTTCGCCGCATCGGCACTGTGCTGCACCAGGTCGCGACGAGGATCGCTCTGGTCGAGGACCGCGACCACGCGGGCCGGTTCGTCACCCTTGCGTACGGGCGGGCGCGGATGTTCGCAATCGAACGCATCCACTGCGGCATGAAACCTCGCCAGGGCTGCACCGACTGCTGCGTACAGGACATCGCTCCACGGCGGTTGGGGCTTCTCACCGGGCACCCATGTCGTCAGGGCGAAGGGACGTTCACCTTCTGGTGCTGTCAGGATTCCGACCGAATCGCCACCGCACAGGGCGACGTCGCCCGCCACCGGGACGCCGGCCGCGTCCAGCTCATGCGCCAGCGACTGCTCCCAGCGCACCTCGTCGGCACTCCAGCGTCCATGGCCGTAGAGCTTCAGCGCATAGGGTCCCTGCTCGGTGTCGATCCGATAGACGTCATTGACGAACGTTCGCACCAGCGTCGCCTGCGCGGGCGCCAGTGCGTAGTGGTCGGCGACCAGTTGCGCCACGGCACCAGTGGTGGGTACAGACCTGGCCCAGGGGCTCACTCGGCGATGATCATCCACGTACGCCAATCTATGCCGCCGAGGCGCGGAAGACCCGGCGTCGGGTGCGGTTGCCGAGCCCGCTGCCGGTGGGGGAGGGTGGGCGTCATGGCAGGCCTTGGCGTCAATGAGATCGCCGCCGGGTTGACCCGGCTCGGGCTGGGGAGACATTCCTCGGTGGTGGTCCATG
>JAKDKP010000587.1 GCA_030453285.1 Propionibacteriales bacterium | reverse complement strand
TGCACCCGCTCGTCTGCGCCGCGTTCAACGCGGACTTCGACGGCGACCAGATGGCTGTGCACCTGCCGCTGTCGGCCGAGGCGCAGGCCGAGGCACGCATCCTGATGCTGTCGACGAACAACATCCTGAAGCCCGCCGACGGCCGTCCGGTCACCATGCCCACCCAGGACATGATCATCGGCACGTACTTCCTGACCCGGCAGAAGGACGACACCCCCGGTGAGGGGCGGGCCTTCGGCTCGGTCGCGGAGGCGCTGATGGCGTTTGATCGCCGTGAGTTGTCGGTCCAGGCCAAGATCAGGATCCGGCTGTCCGGCATCACTCCGCCCCCCGGCGAGGAGTTGCGCGAGAACGGCACCCTGCTGTTCGAGACCACGCTGGGTCGCGCCATCTTCAACGAGGCGTTGCCGTCGGACTACCCGTACGTCAACTTCGAGGTCGGCAAGAAGCAGCTCGGACAGATCGTCAATGACCTGGCAGAGCGGTACGCCAAGATCGAGGTTGCGCAGTGCCTGGACGCCCTGAAGGATCTGGGCTTCCACTGGGCCACCCGGTCCGGTGTCACGGTCTCGATGGGTGACGTCACGACGCCGGCCGAGAAGGCGGAGATCTTGGAGGCGTACGAGTCGCGTGCGTCCAAGATCGACAAGCAGTACGAGCGTGGTCTGATGACCGGCGAGGAGCGTCGCCAGGACCTGATCGAGATCTGGACCGAGGCCACCTCGCACCTGATGAAGGTGATGGAGGACGGGTTCGACGTCAACAACCCGATCTACATGATGGTGCACTCCGGTGCGCGCGGAAACATGGTGCAGATGCGCCAGATCTCCGCCATGCGTGGCCTGGTGGCCAACCCGAAGGGCGAGATCATCTCGCGGCCGATCAAGTCCAACTTCCGTGAAGGCCTGTCGGTGCTGGAGTACTTCATCTCCACCCATGGTGGCCGAAAGGGCCAGGCCGACACCGCGCTGCGCACCGCCGACTCGGGTTACCTGACCCGTCGTCTGGTGGACGTCAGCCAGGACGTGATCATCCGCGAGGAGGATTGCGGCACCGAACGCGGCCTGACCAAGGTCATCGCCGAGGAGCGCCCGGACGGCACGTTGATCGCTGACGAGCACGTCGAGACCGCGGTGTACGCCCGTTCGCTGGCCACCGACGTGCTGGACGACAAGGGTGAGGTTCTGGTCGCGGCGGGCACCGACCTGGGTGATGTCAACATCGCCCTGCTGGTCGCCTCCGGCGTCAGCTCGGTGAAGGTCCGTTCGGTGCTGACCTGCGAGGCCGTCACCGGTACCTGCTCGATGTGTTACGGCCGTTCGCTGGCCACCGGCAAGCTCGTCGACGTGGGCGAGGCCGTCGGTATCGTCGCCGCGCAGTCGATCGGTGAGCCCGGCACCCAGCTGACGATGCGTACCTTCCACACCGGTGGTGTGGCCGGTGACGACATCACCCAGGGTCTGCCGCGCGTGGTCGAGCTCTTCGAGGCTCGTACCCCGAAGGGCAAGGCGCCGATCGCCGAGGTGGCCGGACGCATCAAGGTCGAGGAGGCGGACCGTTCGCGCAAGCTGGTCCTCGTCCCCGACGACGGCTCCGAGGAATTGGAGTTCCCCGTCGGCCGTCGCGCGCGGCTGCTCGTCACCGACGGCGAGAAGGTGACCGTCGGTCAGCAGCTCACCGCCGGTACGCAGGATCCGCAGGACGTGCTGCGGGTGCTGGGTGTGCGCAAGGTGCAGGAGCACCTGGTCAACGAGGTGCAGTCGGTGTACCGCACCCAGGGTGCGCCGATCCACGACAAGCACATCGAGATCATCATCCGCCAGATGCTGCGCCGGATCACCGTGATCGAGTCCGGCGACTCGACCATGCTGCCCGGTGACCTGATCGATCGTGCCCGGTACGAGAACGAGAACCGTCAGGTGCTGGCCGAGGGGGGCACGCCGGCCTCAGGTCGTCCGGTGCTGATGGGCATCACCAAGGCGTCGCTCGCGACCGAGTCGTGGCTGTCGGCGGCCTCCTTCCAGGAGACCACCAAGGTGCTCACCGACGCCGCGATCCACGGCAAGTCCGACAGCCTCGTCGGTCTGAAGGAGAACGTCATCCTCGGCAAGCTGATCCCGGCCGGCACCGGCCTGGAGCGGTACCGCAACGTCCGGGTCGAGCCGACTCCCGAAGCCAAGGCAGCTGCCTACTCGATGGTCGGGTACGACTCCTACGACTACGACTTCGGCACCGGTTCGGGTGCCGCGGTCCCGCTGGAGGAGTTCGACCTCGGCGACTACCGCTGATCATCGGCTGAAACCCGACGGCCCGCACAGGCTTGCCTGGGCGGGCCGTCGGCGTTTCTCCCCGGCGCAGTGCCGAGGTCGGGGCACGAAACACCT
>JAKDKP010000586.1 GCA_030453285.1 Propionibacteriales bacterium | reverse complement strand
GCCCCCGCTGGCCGCGGGGGATGGCGCAGCCGGCGCCGGGGACGGCGCGGACCGGAAGTTCGTCTGGGAAACGGGTGTGGATTGGGAGACCGGGGTGGACTGGGAAACCGGTGTGGCGGAAGCCGGCACCGCATGCAGGGTCAAGGTGTCGAAGTCGGCCCGCTTGATGGTGGCGTCCTCGACTTCGTCGTCGGGGGCAGGACCCCCGAGAGGGCTGTCGGTGCGCTCGTCGAAGGCCGTCCGCCGGTCCGCGGTGCGCGGGGAAGCCGACTCGGCGCTGGTCGGGTACGGCGCAGAGGTCGGCGTGATCGGGCCTGGCGGAAGGTGGGGGTGATGCAGCGGGGCCGACTGCGGCGAGGACGCGCTGATTGCGGACTGCTGGGTGGTGACGCCCGGGGCGGTCTGTTGCCTGGCCTGATGGGTGCTCGACTGCTGCGTCGCCTGGTGCGTGGCAGCCTGCTGACCTGTTGTCTGCTGCAGGACTGCCTGGTGGGTCGGCGACGGATCTGCGCCAGATGGCGCGGACGCGGTGGCACCCCCCTGAGCGGCGACCGTGCCGCCGGACACGCGTACGGTCGCATCGTCGGGGTCAGCGGCTGCCTCCCGATGCGCGTCGGTGTCGGAGCGCCCGTTGATCGCGGTGAGCATCTCGTCGACGATCGCGTCCGCCCGGGTTGGCGTCTGGGTTTTGATGGCGCGGGTGGACTTCTGCACGCACCACGCCTCCACGAGTTCGTTCTCGGTACGGATCTGCAGCCCGTTCTCGCCGGGGAGGATGTCGACCACGTCGTTGGCGTCGAGGCGACGGGTGCGGAGCGGGTTGCGGACCACGATCTCGTCCCCCAGCCGCAAGGAGGGATGCAGGGCGAACCGCCACATGTAGGCGATGCAGGCAACCGCCAACACCATCAGGATGATCGCGACGGCGGGCTGGCCAAGGCCCTGCCACAGGATCCACCCCAAGGACAGCAGTGCGCCCAATGCGGCAGCGATGACGATCCAGGCGAGCACGCGAGCCCCGCGCGAACTCTTCCAGACACGCGATTGCATGGGGTCCCCTCCGTCGATGCCTTGGACGAAATCTACCCGGCCGGGGGTGGAATACGTCGGTGACGGGCGGTGAGTCGCCGCCAGAGTGCCGGTTGGCCGGCAGACCACGGTGCCGGTCGGGCGTCGACACGGGCAGCAGAATCTGATCCGTGACTTGTGGCCCTGGCGGGCGCGGTGATGTCGGTCACCCGGGCTGCAGCCGGGGGCGCTCGGCGCATCGCGTCGTCGTCCGGGCGCCCGAGTGGACAGCCGACGTATCGAATGGTCACCGGGAGGCCACTCGAGCGGAGGCGAATGACCTCCCGGTGACCACTCACCGGGTCGACCCACGTCCCCGCCAGTGAACGGTCACTGATGGTCGGAGCTCCGTCCGTGGCCGACTGGGCGAGTTTGTCCACAGCGTCTGGCCCCAGGTGGGGGACTGGTCCACAGATCGTGGTCGGGGCGGCGGATCAGGCTGCTGGGTGCCCATGGTTGAGGGCATGAGGGAGCCGGTGCAACACCAACTCAGCGAGCAACTGCGGGCGAGACTCGCACGAGCCCTGGGGGACCAGGCCACGGTGGTGCCGCAACGAGCTGCCGAGACACCGTTGCCGCGCAGGCATGCCGTCGACGAGTCGTTGATTCGCACGGTATTGCGCGACCCCGACCCGGTCGAGGACGCTTCGGGGTTCGACATCGGTGATGATCGCTCGAGCGGGCCCGGGCAGGTCTTTGAGGCCTCCGGTGTCGTCTCCCGGTCACTGGAGCGGCTGGCGTTCACCCGAAGGCACCTGATCATCGTGGTGGTCATTGCGACACTAGCCGTCGGTCTTGCCGGATACTTCCTGCTGCAGGCGCGGGCCGTCCCGCTGGACGGCGCAGGCGTGCCCGAGGTGTCGGTCGGCCAACAGTCGGCCCCGTCGGCCCCGTCGGCCCCGTCGGCATCGGACCCGGCGTCGGAGCCATCGGCGGTGGTGTCGGCATCGGTCAGCCAGCCGGCGTTGATCAAGGTCCACGTGCTGGGTGCGGTTGGTCGTCCGCAGGTCGTCCAGGTCCCCGAGGGAGCCAGGGTCGGCGACGTGATCGAGGCCGCCGGCGGTCTGACGAGGAGCGCAGTGCTGGGTCAACTGAACCTGGCCCAGCCGATCCGGGACGGGCAACAGGTGTACGTGTCCGCCTCGAAGAAGAAGCCCAGCGAGGTCCGCGATCCCGGCGCCGCACCCGGAGTCACCACTTCCTCGAACCCGGGTCCTGGCGGTGCGTCGGTGAGTGGTGGTGCCCAGCTCAATCTCAACACCGCCACCGTTGCGGAGTTGGAGGCGCTGCCCGGCATTGGGCCGGTCACCGCACAGA
>JAKDKP010000032.1 GCA_030453285.1 Propionibacteriales bacterium | reverse complement strand
GGCCGGCGCCGCCCCCGCCGCCCCCCCCCCGTTGGGTTGTCTTTTGATGGCGACCTCCGCACCCGGTTCGACGGAGGCGGCCCACGGGCCGGCGACGCCGGAGTCACCGTGGATGACGAAGTCCACGTCCATCTCGGCGGTCTCGGGGCGAAACTCGCGGATGGTGTAGTTGCGGATCACCGGGCGGGTGCCCTTGGGCAGGGTCAGGAACTTGAGCAGGCCACCGACGCCGAACTTCGCCGGCAGATTGTCCAGCCGGTCGTCCGAGCGCACGGCGAGGGCGAGCCGGAACCACTGGTCGAAGCCCTGGTAGTCGAGCTTCTCCAGGTCGCCGCCGGCGAAGGTGACCCGCATCATGTGCGGGGTGACCAGCTCGGAGCGTGCGACCCGGGTGTGCATGAGCCCGGTGTCGGCGTGGGTGATCGTGATGTTCGGCAAGGTGCGTCCTCTCTGGTGTACTTCGCTTAGCTTTACCTCAAGAGGACGGCGAGGGCAACGGGTGTTCCCCTCGGCTCACCTGGTGACCCTGCGTCGCAGTGACTCGAGGTGCAGGGCAGTGGTGTCCAGTTCCTCGAGATGGTCGATCTTGCTCTCCCGGTCCAGCGGGGCGTTGGCGGGGCTGAGCAGTTCCTCGCCGTACTCGACGTGGAAGTTGATGTCGTCGAAGAGCTCCCGGGTGGCGGGGTCCACGGACTCGGCGTAGTAGGCCTTCTCCAGCAGGGTGCCCACGCCCCGGTTGCGTTGCAGGTCGTCCCACGCGGTGATGGAGGAGGACAGTCGGCGGGAGGACTCCAGCGACAGGGTCGTGAGGGTCTCGTCGTACTGGTCGAGGGAGGCCTGCGCGGTGGGGCGCTGGTGGACCCCGGTCCAGAACAGGATAATCCCACCTACCGCGATCATGACGCTGCCGATGACCAGGGCGACGCCGAGGATGATCAGCCCGATCTTGATGGCCCACGCCAGGACGAAGATGGCCAGGGCGAGAAGGATGAGCAGGCCACATCCGCTGCCACCGGCGGCCTGGTTCCTACTACTCATGATTCCCCGCCCCTCAGCTTCCGATGTCCATGTTGATGCCCAGGTTGAAGAGCCAGATTCCCAGCAGCACTGCCAGGACCGCGCCGGCGATGCTCAGCACGGAGAACCCCAACGCCTTCTCCCAGGTGTAGGTCTGGGAGACCGCGAGACGGCGCATCTCGGCGATCTTCTTGAGGTCGCCGGTCGTGGAGTCGAGGGTCTCTGCGACGAGTGCGCGCCGTTCGGCGTCGTCGTCCGCGGAGGTGGCGGACATCGGGATGCCGATGCGGGGCGCGGGCGGAGTCGCGGAGAACGCCTGACGCCGTTGCTCCACCACGGCGTCCAGGTCCGGTTCATTCTTCATGAAAAATACCCTACAGGGCACTGTGGACACGCAAAACGTGAGTGGGGTGCAGGTAGAACGTGTGGTCGAGTGATCGGCTATTCTGCTACCTACATCTCGCGGCAGTCTCGTCCAGTCCTACATTGTCGACGCACCACGACCTCCCGCCATCGTCCAGCTCGCGGAGAAGACCAATCAGGGTGTTGCCAGGGGAGACCTGCACCCACCGGTCAATTCCTCGCTCGGACAGCGCCGCGATGCCTGATCCCCATCGAACCGGTTGGTCCGTGGACGTGACCAGGTCAGACAACACCGGACCGGCGGTGCGCAGCAGCCTTCCTGTTGTGTTGGCCAGCAACGGGAACCTGGGACGGCCCGTTGCGACCTCGCTGACCACGCTTTCCAGTGCCTGTCGGGCAGGAGTCATTAAAGGGCAATGAGCGGGGACCGCGACTTTTAACCGCACAACCCGTTGTGCCCCGGCATCGGCTGCGAGAGGGGACAGGTAGTCGAGAGCTGCATTCGTCCCTGAAACGGTGAATTGGGTGGACGAATTGAGGTTGGTCAACCACGCGTCGTGACCGGCGACACGAAGCTGGTCGACGATCCGGGTGAGCGCCTGAAGGCCCAAGCCAATGACGGCGCTCATCCCGTGACCGCTTGGGGCGCTGGCAGCCATCGTGGTGGACCGAATGTCCACCAGCCTGACGGCATCGCGGTAAGGAAGACACCCCGCTGCAACTGCCGCGCTCCATGCCCCCAGTGAATGACCGGCACCGAAATCAGGTTGGATTCCACGAGACTGCAGGGCAGCGGATATTCCCGATTGCAGCACGAGTAGCGACAGCTGCACTGCCCGCGTGCCTTGCAGTGCTTCGGCAGTATCGAAGTCCAGGACATCTTCATCCAGGGTCTCCGACGCGGCCGCAATATGGTCGGCTACCTCGGGAACCTGACTCCAGTGGTGAAGCATGCCAGTTTTCTGGCTTCCTTGACCACCGAAGAGGAATACGATCGTCATGGGAGCCTCCCCGGTATCGCGACCAGCTTAGGACCACAGGCGGTCCGCATCGCCACGGTTGGGGAAGCCCCTGTTCTCATTGATTCAATTAGTTCGCCGAGCGCGAAACCGCCGGAGGGTGTCTCCAGGAGCGTGTCGACCCGAGTGCCCGTCTGCTCGGCGATGTCGGCAAGGAGGTTGGCGATGTCCCCTAGGTCGCTGGGACAAGGGATGTCCTGGACCTGGATGACAAGGTCGAGGTCGCTGTCTCGGGTGACGGTAGACGACCCCGTGGCCAACTCGACGCCTAGGCTTCCGCCCGGCCCCCACTGGCCCGTGTGCAGGTGCGGCGGGCCAGGCGATTTCATCGACGCCAGGATGCGGCAGGCGCTGACGGCACCGAGGCGAGAGCGCTCGGGTCCCACTAGATCTACTCGGTCAACAAGATCTGGCGGTGCGAGCAGGCAGGAGAATCCATCCGCAGGGACCTCTGCCGCACGGCGGTGGATTCGCCGGTCCCCACGAATGCCGATCGCCAACAAGCTGGGCTCCGAAGGCCGGGCGCGGCGGACGACGACCCAAGGATTGCTGGTCAGACTGTCGGCAGCCCAAACCGCCCCGTCCTCCTCGGCATCCTTGATCAGTCGATCCCGGGCTTCATCCTCCAACCTGAGGAGGTCGTGGACACGTGGAGCGCGGTGCGGTTGGCTCACCATTGTGCATTCACGGCGTCGCGGACGAGGAGCGACTGCGCTCGCGCTGTCCTCGCGGCCTCGGACTCCACTCGGCACCGAAGATCGTTTCCGGAAGAGTTGAGGATGTCATCAACGGCCCTGCCGACTGCGGCAAGGGCACTCGCACTGTCTTCGTCCCCTGGAGAGCCTGCACTCTTGGGAACGACAGTTTCGAAGACCGCGCCGAGCGTGGTGAATGACGCGCCGTCGAATGCGGTTGCGGGGAAGGTTTCTGCGATCTTCTCCATCTCATCCACGGTGCGACGGGTGATTCTGGCCGCAGCCTGCTTACCCATCACCTGGACCTGCACGCCGTCGTGGTCGAGCATCACGATCCGGTTGGCTTGGAGTCCTGTCGACAGGAACGCCCCGGAAATGGCCTTACCGACTACAAGACTGACAACCGGGCGGTCGGCGAGCCTGGCTGAAGCAATCGCCTGCACCGAGGTCGCCATGGTGGTGTTCAATCCGAAGAGCTCTTCGACGTACCCGTAAGCCTGACTCGGGACATCGATGATAAGTACGAGTGGCTTATCGGGATTGTCGAGTGACGCTACCCAGGATGCCAGGGAGAGTGACTCCCTCAGTCCGACCTCGCCCTGACGGGCCCGGGGGAAGGGGCTGTTCGGTGCTGGTACGACGGCAGCCAGCGCTGCGGTTCGGCCGTCGGGCAACACGGTTTCGCCGGTGAGGAGAGAGCCCGGGTCTTCGGAGATAGGGCCGGAGTTGAGGAGATCGAACCAGATGCGTCCGAACTCAGGAGCAGTGGTGGTTGCGTTGGTGGGCAGGGAGGTCATCAGTGAGTCCTTCCGTCGATGGTCCGCAGTTCGGAGGGGGTCGGGCGGGCAGCCGGGTCGAGATCTGCGAGCTGGGCTGCTAGCTCGGTTACGCGGTCTCCTCGGTGAACGGAGAATGGTGCGGTGTCGAGGTCGATCACAGCCTTCCGGATGGCCTCCGGTCGGTCCTCAGCCAGGACATCCGCGCGGCCGGCGGCTACGCGTTGTTCACCACCTGTCACCGCCCAGACGAGGCTGCGGTCGGTGGAGTCGAACTCATCGACCCCAGCCTCGGTTTCGATGACCTCCGGACCATTTAGGGCGAGCCGTCCGGCGCGGGTCATCACGATGTGATCGCAGAGGCCGGCCGCGATCCCCATGCCGCCGAAACATCCGACCATGCCGGAGATGACGGCGGTAACGGGAATATGGCGTTGCAGAGCCACGATCGCAGCGTGGATTTCGGCAATCGCGAGTAGACCGAGGTTTGCCTCCTGAAGACGGATCCCTCCAGTCTCGAGGAGCAGGACCACACGTACAGGGTGCCCCGACTCTGCGTCTACCAGGGCGCGTTCCAGTGTGGCAGCTATCTTCGCTCCTGAGATTTCACCGATTCCACCGCCCTGGAATTTACCTTCGAGTCCGACAACCGCGGCTGGTGCGCCGTTGATCGTTCCCCGAGCGATGACGCAACCGTCATCCGAGGACGGCACGATCCCCTGTGGCTCCAGGTGGGGTGACTCGGCGTGGTAGGACGGCCCGAGGATTTCACGAAATGTCCCCGAGTCGAGCAGGGACGCCGCGCGTTGGCGGGCGGACATTTCTGTGAAAGGGAGTTCTCCCGTGGACTTCGATCCGTCCGCACTACCGACCATTTGGTCGTCGTCAGTGGCGGTGGCCAGCTCGAGGGCCTGCGACAATCGTAGGGTCACCATGCCGGGGGTCGCCCCGAAGTCGTTGATCTCGATCGTGCAGACAGGACGATTGTTCTCGAAGAAATGGTCGAGTACTCGACGCCAGACTGTGTCGAATCCGTCTACCGAAGTGCGCACGCGAACTTTGAGTTCGTCCGGCCGGTCGGCGTGGCTCTCGATCGGCGCGAGAAGGATTTCCAAGTCTCCCGAGCCGACGACACCGACATGGACGGGACGTTCAACCTGATTGGTTGCTGGATAGGTTGCGTTGATGGTCTGCATATTGTCATTCCTTCTTGTCATTCAAGGCATTCAGGTTTTCAATCAGAAACAGAGAGCAAGCCAGGAGATCGGCACTGCCGCCGGGAGAGAGCTGCTGCTCCGACAACTCGTGATCGAAAGCTTCGAGTGCTTGTCGGTCGAGCCGCCCGGTGCGATGGGCGTCCAAAATGAGACGCATGGAACCATCGGTGACCTTGCGAAGAGCTTCTTCGCCGCCACGATGCAGAATGCAGGTGTCGTCGAGACTGCTCATCGAGGTGAGGAGCCCCAACAAGTGGGCATCGTGGGCTGGCAGGGCTAGGTGAGTCCGAATCGCACTGACGATCGCGTGGACGTGTGGGAACCCGCCGGCAGCCTCTGACACGGCACCGCCGACTCCGTACTGTTTCCGAGCACGGGCCCCGGGGCGTTGCCCGTGATCAATTGCTGAGTCTTTGATTGAGGCGATACTCCCGGCACGCCCGGTCAAGGCGGATAGTGAGAGTGAAGGTATGCGGACTTCGGTGTGCAGTCCTGCTGCTGCGGTTACCAGTAGACCGAGGTTCCAGATCGCGCCGCGGTGGGTGTTCACGCCTTCGGTTACATCCATCATGACGGATTCTCCGTCTCGCCCCGTTTTTCCCAGCGCATCCCGGAGCTCCTGTCCTACCGGAAGGGTCGTCCCGTGGATTGCGAGCGCGTGGAAGGTGGGTCGCAGAGAGCGGGCAGATGCGAGCATCAGGTCGACGTCCATGTCGCCGTGTGCCCTAGCTCCGTCGGGGCCCACGAGCCCCGGTTTTCCCGGGAGTTCGGCCTCGGCGATTAGAGCGGATACTGCCGTCTCCGCGAGGTGGTCTGCGATTGCGTCGCTTTCCCACGGACTAGGTTTGAATAGGGTTTCGGGATGATCAGTGGTTGCTGTAGTTGTCGTCGACACTCTGATCACCAGCTCCTGAACTTCGCAGGCGGGTCGTAAAGTCCACCGGACCATTCGACAAGGTCCTCAATCGAGTGCGCTGCCAGCAGTCCTCGGTTGGCTTGAGCACGGTGGACACCAAGATCCTCGGGAAGGGCGATGATTCCGGCGCGCCGTAGTTCATCGACGTCTTCCGGGGTCGACTGTTGTCCAAGGGGGGTGACACCAGCCAGCGCCGCAACCGCTCGGCGACGCTCGTCAAGGCTTTGTGCCTTGTAGAGGTATCCGACGCCTTCTTCCGAGACCAGGTGGGTCAGGTCGTCGCCATAGACCATCACCGGGGCAAGCGGCATGCCTCCGCTTTGTCCGACGGCAACCGCATCCAGCTGCTCGACGAACTTCGGTTCGGCACCGGCGTTGAAGGTTTCTGCGATCTGGACGACGAGCTTTCGGCCCCGCTCCACTCCAAGGTTTCCCCTTCCTTCCGAGAGGTCGAACCATGCCGGGGTCGAGTGGCGACGCCCACGGGAGTCTGCGCCGAGGTTCGGGGCGCCGCCGAAGCCTGCCAAGCGCCCCGATGTCACTGTCGACGAGTTTCCCAGAGGGTCGACCTGAAGGGTCGAGCCGACGAACATGTCGGTGGCGTAGAGACCGGCGGACTGGGCAGCCATACGGTTCGAACGCAGGCTACCGTCTGGGCCAGTGGCAAAGATGTCTGGGCGCGCAGCTACATATCGGCTCATCCCGACCTCGCCACCAAAAGCGGAAATACGTTCCACCCAACCGGACTCGATGGCGGGGATGAGGTTGGGGTGCGGGTTCAGGGCCCAGTGGGTGCAGATCTTCCCTTTCAATCCTAGTTGTTCGCCGTAGGTGGGTAACAGGAGCTCGATCGCGGCGGTATCGAGTCCCACGCCATGATTGAGCGAGGTGACTTCGTGGCGTTCATAGACACCACGGATGGTGAGCATTGCGAGCAGGACATGCACGTCAGTGAGTTTGCGAGGGTCGCGGGTGAAGAGTGGTTCAACCTCGAACGGGGTATCGGCTTCGACGATGAAGTCAACCCAGTCTCCGGGCACGTCCACTCGAGGAACGCGGTCTACGATCTCGTTTACCTGGGCGACCACGATTCCCGACCGGAAGGCGGTGGCTTCGGTGATGGCAGGGGTGTCTTCGGTGTTCGGACCGGTGTAGAGGTTTCCGTCACGGTCAGCGGACACCGCAGCGACGAGCGCTACCTTAGGTGCGAGGTCCAGAAACATCCGGGAGTAGAGCTCGAGGTAGGTGTGGATTGCCCCGACTTCAAGCGTTCCGTCATCGATGAGTTGCGCCACCCGTGACGACTGGGGCCCGGAGAAGGCGAAATCCACGCGCTTGGCGATACCGTCCTCGAAGATGTCCAGATGTTCGGGGCGGGAGATCGAGGAGAACAGCATGTGCAGGTCGTGGATTCTCTCCGGGTCGACCTTGGCGAGGGACCTGGAGAGAAAGTCGGCCTGCTTCTGGTTGTTGCCTTCCAGGGCGACACGGTCTCCGGGGTGTAGAACCGCGTGGAGAACATCGACGATGTTCTCGGTGGGGATGATCTTGCCGTCCGTGTATGAGTTCGCATCCTGCAGGCGGTTGGTCTTGTCTGTGCGGTCGGAAGCCCAGTCTCTCCGGGTGTCGTTAGTCGCTGAGGCGGTGTGGTGGAGCATGAGTGTCCTTACGTGTTCTCTGTGCGGGTGGCGGTGAGGTGGAAGGGCGGGGTCAGCCAAGCATCGCGTGGAGGATGAAGAAGAAGACAGAGGGGCCGAGTAGGCATCCAAGCCCGGTGTAGAAGGTGGCCGTCATCGCACCGTAGGGGACGAGGCGTTTGTCGACGGCGGCGAGACCTCCGGAGACTCCTGAGGTGGTGCCGATGAGTCCGCCGAAGACCATTGCGCTCTTCGGGTTATTGAGACCGATGTAACGCGCGATCAGGGGCGTGCCGATCATCGCGGCGACAGACTTGACGAGTCCCGCGGCAACAGAGAGGGCGATGACCTCGGAGCTGGCGCCCACAGCAGTGCCGGTGACAGGGCCGACGATGTAGGTGGCGGCACCGGCCCCAATGGTGGCGAGTGACTCGGCGTCGCGGTAGCCGAATGCGAGGGCGACGAGAGCTCCGATGATGAAGGAGCCGAAGATGCCAACTACCAGGGAGAGCGCACCGGCGGGGCCGGCTCTGCGAATCTCCCGGACGTCGACCCCGTATGCGGTGGCGACGATGGCGAAATCTCGGAGCATGGATCCGCCCATGACGGCGAGGCCGCTGAAGGCGGCGATGTCCGCCAGGCCCTTTTCGCCGCCACTGTACAAACCGCCGAGGTAGGAGAGAACCAGGCCAATCAGGATGGCCAGGGCCGAGCCGGCGATGTGTCCCCTGGTGAGAGTGCGTGACATCCAGCCGGCGACCATCATGATGATGCCGACGACTGCGAATGCCACAACCAGACCATTGTCTTCGAAGACACCCATGATGATGTCGGTAACGTCGTTCATGTCAGTCCTCCTCCGCCCTCTCGGCAGCCGTCAGCGGGGGAAGCGGTTCGGACGGGGCCCCGATCTTGGCGATCGCGGGGATGAGGGCCATGCAGATCGCGGTCGCCGCGAGCCCCGCCGTGATGGCCATGGGGCCACCGGTGAGGGCTCCCTTGACGTTCTGGATAGCGGCCATCGCGACGACGATCGGAATGTACATACCGGACCAGAACAGCATGCCGCGTTCGGTCGGTTTCGGTAGGAGGCCTTTGCTGCGCATCCATCCTGATGCGAAGAGCAGGAGGATCATCGCGAAGCCGACTCCGCCGACGTCGGCGTCGACTCCGACCAGGAGGCCGAGGAGGCCTCCGAGTGCCTTGCCGACGAGGAGGCAGACTGCCAACACTGCCGTTCCGTAGAGAATCATGGTACCTCCGGGGTGGGTGTGCCTTGCGTCAAGCCGCAGGGTGCGATGTGACGATGGTCCCAATCGTGCCCGGCGGATTTACTTTCGGTCCAATATCAAATTCGCGTCAATCATGCGTATTTGCATGACGTGAGGTGGGGCACAACTTTTGTGCCGGAATCTGTAGTATCACAGGGTGTGAATGAGAACGCGCAGCATGAAGGCAGGGGAAGTGCGGGCACGGTGACCGGTGTCCGTACCGTGGCGGTCTCGCAACTTGCGCGTCTGACGGGTGTACTTCCGGTGCTTCGCGAGCTTGGGGAAGGGCGGACGCTGACGGATGCGGCGAAGAACGTCGGAATGTCACAGCCGGCGCTGAGTAGAGCTCTCTCTAGGTGGGAGGCGGAGGTCGGGTTGCCACTTGTAGAGCGCGAAGGCCGAGGAATCATCCTGACGAATCAGGGTCGGCAACTTGCGGATGCTGCGGACGAGGCACTGTCCGTTTTTCAGGCTTCTCTAGAGGTCGTTCTTGCTGGACGGGATGCCCGGCCAGTACGCCTCGGTGCGCTGCGGTCGATCTCGGGTGAAATCGCGGCGCTGGTCGCCGACGTCGAGGTCGACGTCAATATGAGTATCTCCGAAGGGTCAGCAGGGACCCTTTTGGCGCTGCTGGACCACGGAGACCTGGACGCGGTGATCGTCGGCCCGAGACCGATCGGCACCGGGTACCTCTGGACTTTCCTTCGAGATCAGCCGTTCCATCTTGTGGTGCCGACTGGACACTGGCTCGAAGGGGCGAAATCCGTCGAGCTCCGCGAAGTGGCTGGTGAGAGCTTCGTGGCCATGGACTCCAACTACACCACGAGGCATTTCGCCGACGAGCTTTGTGAGGAGGCGGGGATTTCTCCGCGGGTGTCGGTGGAGTCCGACAACTCGCACACCCTCCGCTCTTTCGTGTCCGCAGGCCTGGGGCTTTGTATTCTTCCGGCCGTCATGGCGGAGGATCTGTCGGTTCGATCTGTTCCGATCATCAGAACCGGTGGCCAGCGTGCTGTACGTGAGATCGGTATGGTGCGTGCGGCGCGACGTAAACTCCCGCCGCACGTACGCAAAGAACTCCACCGACTGGTGAATCGTACGTCGGTGGAGTGGAAGTGAGGGGGAGTTGCTGAGCGGTGTCCGGTGACGCTCGTCGTGACCTTAACCCTGGTGTTCAGGGAAGATCACGGAACGAGTGTCGCCCTTCGTGCCGATCAGTCGTTGGCGTCACGGCACCGTCGGGCCCCCGCCGCCCCCCCGGCGGCGGCCGCCCCGCGGGGGGGGCGCGCCCCCCCACCCCCCCGGGGGGGCG
>JAKDKP010000585.1 GCA_030453285.1 Propionibacteriales bacterium | reverse complement strand
CGTACTACCGTTCGTCGCGCTAGACTGCTGCCATGATCACTTCGTTGGGAGAGCTCGAACGCGCGGTACTGGATCGTTTGTGGGCCGCGGATCGCCCGCTGTCGGTCCGCGACGTGCACACCAGCCTCGCCGGCGAGCGCGATCTGGCCTACACGACGGTGATGACCGTGCTGGATCGGATGGCCAAGAAGGGTCTGGTCCAACGGGAGCGGGCCGCAGCTGGTCGGGCCTGGTGGTATCACGCAACCCAGACCCGGGACGAGATGAGTGCCGAGGTGATGGACTCGGCCATGGGGGACAGGTCGGAGGATCGGTCGGCCGCCCTGCTGGCCTTCGTCGATCGGGTCAGTGCCGATGAGGCCGACCTGCTCCGCGAGGCGCTCGCCCGGGTCGAGGCTGCCGAATCCACGGTGGCGCGCCCGGCCAAGCCGCGACGCACCCGACGCCGTACGTCATGATCACCGGGGTCGTGCTGCTGGTGGTGGGGCTGGTGCTGACCGGCCCGGGCCCCCTGATGGTGCGGCACTGGACCTTCCTGCAGGACGTGCCCCGGGCCGGCGTCCTGCTGTGGCAGGCCGGTGTGGTGGCCGCGCTGGTCTCGGTGACCGGTGCCGGGATCGTGTGGACCCTTGACCTGGTGGGACGCCAAGATCAACCCCTGTGGCGGATCGCCCTGTCGGTCCTGGGGTTGTTGTTCACCCTGCAGGTGCTCGGCCGCCTGGTCTGGGCGCTGGGTCGGGTGATCGCCAACACTGCGGTCCGACGTCGCCGCCACACCGAACTGGTGGACGTGTTGGCGCGTACGCGGGCGCTCGGCACGGGTGCGCGGTCACGACTGGCCGTGCTGGAGCAGGACGTGCCGGTGGCCTACTGCCTTCCTGGTCTACGGGGATCACGGGTGGTGGTGAGCGAGGGCACGGTGAACTCCCTCGAGCCGACCGAGTTCGCCGCCGTGCTGGCGCACGAGGAGGCCCATCTGCGCGCCCGACATGACGTCGTGCTCGACACCTTCACCGCCCTGCATCACGCGTTTCCGGTGCTGGTCCGCAGTCGGCTGCCCCTCGATGGTTGCCGGGTGTTGGTCGAGATGCTGGCCGACGATGCCGCCGTCCAGCGGGTGGGGCGGGTGCCGTTGGCTCGCGCACTGACCAAGATTGGTGCCTCGCCGGTGCCCGAGGCCGCGATGGGCGTCGGCGCCGAGGCGGTCCTTCGCGTGCAACGCCTCGCTGCACCCGCCGTACGACCACAACTGACCTCGGTCGCCATCACCCTGCTGGCCGTCGGTCTGGTCGTCCTGCCCGTCGCCATCCTGGTCGCCGGCTTCCTGCTCGAAGCCGTCTGAGTTGCGGAGGACTGATGGCTGGCATTTCGTTGGCTGAGTAGCGAGGAACGAGCGTGTCGAAGCCGTGATCATCAGCCGACGGTGACCGTACGGGAGTGCAGTCCGGCCGCCCCATTGGGTGCGGGCGGGGCGACGGCGGTCTCCTGGCTGGCGCCGTCGGCGTCGGTGGCCCGGCAGGTGATCATGTGATTCCCGGCCGGTGCGCCAACCCAGGTGTACGTCCACTGCCGCCAGCTGTCGGGCCCGGTCACCGGAGCCAGTTCGGCCGCCTGCCAGGATCCGCCGTTGATCTGCACCTCCACCTTCGAGATGCCGGTGTGCTGGGCCCAGGCGACACCGGCGATGATCACGTCTCCGACGGGGACCTTCCTGCGTGGCACGTCGATCCGCGAGGAAAGTTTGATCGGACCGAGCGCCGACCAGCCCAGCGGGGTCCAGTAGCCCTCGTCCTGGGCAAAGGTGGTGACCTTCAACTCGGTCACCCACTTGGTGGCCGAGACGTACCCGTACAAGCCAGGAACGACCAGCCGGGCAGGAAATCCGTGCTCGTACGGCAAGGGCTCGCCGTTCATCCCGATCGCCAGCAGGGCTTGTCGGTCATCGGTGAGCACCTCCAATGGTGTCCCGGCGGTGAAGCCGTCGTGGCTGGTGGACAGCACCATGTCGGCGCCTGTCTGGGGGCCCGCCTCGGCCAGCAGGTCGCGGATCGGCACGCCGAGCCACTTCGCATTGCCGATGAGATCGCCGCCGACGGTGTTCGAGACACAGGCCAGGGTGAGCACGTGTTCGACCATCGGGCGCGCCACCAGATCGGCCCAGGTGATCGTCACCTCGCGATTCACCATTCCGCTGATCGTCAGCGACCAGTCCTCGATCTTGATCCGGGGCACCACCAGCGCGGTGTCGATCCGATAGAAGTCGGCGTTCGGGGTCACGTACGGGGCGAGCCCGTCGATGCCAAGATCAACTCCAGCCGGTACGGGAGGTGCCGGCGTCGCGGGTGTCGGCAGCGGTGGTGGCGGTGCCGCCGGTGAACCCTGGCGATTCAGGGTGAGCCCGAT
>JAKDKP010000584.1 GCA_030453285.1 Propionibacteriales bacterium | reverse complement strand
GAGAAGTGCGCTCGCGAGCGTGATCGTGCTGAACGCGGTGGCGGGGCTGTCGCCGGTGAGGGCGGGGATGAAGATCGCGCCGAACAGGGAGACGGCGATGGCCTCGGTGCCCACGCGCATCGTATTGATCCACCCTGCCGCCATGCCCGCGTCCTCGTCGGGCGCGGCGGCGAGCCCCTCGTTGTCGACCAGGCCTGCGTGGAGCCCAAACCCGGCACCGAGGAGCACCATGGCCGGAGCGAGCAGCCACACGGACACGATGACTCCGGCTGCAACGAGCAGGGAGCCTGCGACCATCAGGATGAGGGAGACGGTCAGCACCCGGCGGGCGGGAATGCTCCGGGCCACCAGCGCACCGGCGATGAGCGGCATCGCGAGCGTCGGGATCGTCATGAACATCACGAACACGCCGGAACCGGCCGGGGCGAGGCCATAGATCGCCTGCACCAGGGCGGGCGCGTAGGTGACGATCGACGCGAAGGTGAAGCTCGCGACCGCGACCACGAGCGTCACCCCGAGGAAGCGCGGGTGCCGGATCAGCGCGAAGTCCAGCAGCGGGTGCGCGGTGCGGCGCTCCCACCACAGCAGTGCAGCGAACGCGACGATCGCGACGACGGCGAGGCCGAGACTCGGACCGGACACCCATCCGGCATCTGAGCCGGTCACCAGGGCCGCGACGAGGGCGGCGGTGAAAACGAAGAACAGGAACGCGGCGGGCCAGTCGAACAGGGCACGCGAGCGCGGCTCACTGCGCAGCAGCCCCCGCGTCATCAGCATAAAGGCGAACGAGAGCACGAGCAGGCCGCCCTGGATCGCGAAGATCGCCCGCCAGCTCAGCGCCTGCGCGACGAATCCGCACAGCGTCGGCCCGAACGCGAGCGCGAGACCTGCCATCGCGCCGAGCAGCGAGAACACCCGCGCTCTGCCCTCTCCGGTGTAGACGACGGAGAGCAGCGCGGAGCCGACGGAGAAGACCGCGCCCGCGCCGAGCCCTGCCAGGATGCGGGCGGCGTCGAGCACGAGGTAGCTCTCGGCCAGCACGCTGACGAGCGACCCCGCGATGAACAAGGTCGCGCCGAACTGGAACGACCGCCACCGGCCGATGCGGTCGGCCAGCGATCCCCACGCCAGGGTCGAAGCGGCAAATGTGATGTTGAACCCGTTGAGCGCCCACTGCTGCCCGACCGCCGACTCTCCCAGCGAGTTGGCGATGTCAGCGAGCGCGACCGCGGTGCCCGAGACCGACAGCGGCACCACGAACACTGCCATGAGCACCGCCGTCAGCAGCACGCCCCGTGCCCTGGTCTGGTGCTCCACTCGCTGGCCTGCAATGCCGTTCATCCGCGCCTCCGTTCTGCGACTCCGACGCGAACCATCATACCCACAAATGACACATTGACGTCTCACTTATGCGGTGCGTGGGCCGTCCTCCGCGTAAGATCGAGGGCATGGACGTCGCCGACAAGGAGCTCGCGGAGCGGGTCTTCGGGGTGCGCGTGCGCGCCGACGCCTACGTCAAGGGGGTCGAGGTGCTGCACGCGGCCGACCGTCTGCTGCGGGTGAACCCGGCGGCCACGCTGGAGGAGATCGGGCAGGCGGCCGGGGCATCGCGGGCGACGATCTACCGTCGCTTCCCGACCCGGGGCGACCTGCTCATCGCGCTCTCGCGCTGGGCGACGTGCCGCATCGTGGCCGCGCTCGAAGACGCACAGATCGGCGTCCTGCCTGCCGAGCAAGCCCTGCACCGAGCGACGAGGAACGTGATCGAGGTCAAAGTCGGACTGGAGTACGCCCGCACTCTCGCGCCCGCTGACGACCCCGTGGTCGCCGAATCACAAGCACGGATGCGCGAACTCGCAGTCGGACTGCTCACCCGGTGCCGCGAAGCGGGGCTCATCACCCCTGGTGCTGACCTCGACTGGGTACTGACCGTGTTCTACGCCCTCGTCCACGAAGCCGCCGTGAGTGACAGAACCGGAGGCACGGAGACACCAGACCGAATCGCCTCCCGCGTGATCGACACCCTGCTCCACGGCGTCGGCACGACACCCGCGTAGACCGAAGCAGCAGAGAACAACCGATCAAGACGCAACTACTTTGCCAAACCTGCGGCGTTCTCACCGGCATGTGGTGTCGCTTGGCCGGCGTGGACTGTGAGAGGTAACGCTGGGGTTACCTCTGATTGGGGTGGCAGCGTCATCGACTGCTCGGCGCGTACCGCGTGAGATGGACATATGGTTCTTCATCAGGCGCCGCCCCCTCCTGCACCGACGATTCACGCCGAGCAGATCGTCAAGATCCCGACCGGCAGCGTCGAGCAGCCTCCCATTCTTTGGGGCGTCTCTCTAGACCTGAGCGGTGGTGGACTCACCGCCGTGGTCGGACCCAGCGGCGCCGGCAAGA
>JAKDKP010000583.1 GCA_030453285.1 Propionibacteriales bacterium | reverse complement strand
TGCGGCCCATCGCTTCATCCGGTGTGGGCAGATCGGCCAGCCAGGGCAGCAGACCACCATGACCTCGTACGAGCAGGTCACGTCTGGTCCGGTCGACCCCCCACCCCATCGCCATGGTCAGCACGGAGGCAAAGGGTTGCAACGCGGCGGCGATGTTCTGAGCGTCGGCATGTCCGGCCAGCGCAGGCAGGTCCATCAGCGCCGCCCGTGGGCACCCGCCGAATCCGGTCAGGGCACCACCATGCAACTCGTTCACCATCACCCGGTAGTCGTCATCCTGCTCGGCGAATTCGAAGTTCTGTGCGGGCAGATCTCGTAGCTCGGCGAGGGAAAGTGGCGCCAAGGCGGCGACCAACTGTGCCATCACCGTGTCGGAGGCGACCCACTCCGGCCCTGGCACGTCTCCGTCGCGGCACAGCCCCGTGACCCAGGGGCCGCGGACCCACAGCAACACCCAGTCCGGAAGCTGATCGGCCACCACCTCAACGGCAAACAGGATGCGGGCATGATGCCTGAACAAGGTCGCCAGAGTTTCGCTGGCCTCGGCCTGCCACTCGGGGTCCTGGGCTTCGGCTTCCGAGGGAGCAAACCAGGCGACGTACTGCTGCCACTGCTCGGCCCACCGTCCCGACATGATCAGCTCGATCAGGTCATCGGCCGCCTGCTGGCTGGCCTGCAAGGCAGCCGTCCGTCCGACGAGGCGGGCAGCTCCTGTCGCCAGCCCGAGCGGATGCCTCGCAGGATCAAATCTCTCGGCATCCTTCAGACATCGGCTCAGCGAGATCCAGTCATTGGCATCGGCCACCCAGAGCATGGCGGCGCGGGCCAGGATGAACGGGGTTCGTGGACCGAACCGCTGTTCGGGATCGAAGGCGGACGGCGGGTAGGTCGGCGGGTCGGTCGGATCGGGCGCCACCACCGCGTCCGCCAGTTCCCAGCCTGGCGGGGCGACGACGTCCGGGCGGAAGTCGGGACGAATGTCGCTCACCACCGCGGTGAGTTCGGCGGCAGCATCGGCCAGGGCGGCATCATCGAGCGGAGCCAACTGTCCCTCCGGCGTACGTTCGAGAGACCACGACACCGGCAACACCGTGGCCTCATCGTCGATCTGGAAGGCCTCCAGGTGCTCGGGGTCGCCGGGCGGTTCGAGCCGGAAGTGCACCAGGGAGGCACCCATGTCCAGCTCCTGCTGCCACTCGTCGCCGACCGACAGTTCACCCTCGACCAGCCGCCAAGCCACCTCGTTGAGGATGCTGGTGCGGTCCTGATTGCTGAACATCCAGTCGGCGCCCGGGTCGGTGCCGCGGTCGGGCCGGGCCCAGAGGTGCAGCTCGGGAAACCCGCGGTCGTGCAGGCCCACGGTGTAGGCGAAGTCGATGCCGTCGCCGTCGGGATCGAAGATCGACAACACCTTCCACCAGGCGGTACGGACGTCGCGATCGTCATGGGGGGAGGTGCTCATGGCGGCAAGGCTAGGAGCGCCCGGGGTCAGCGTGGTTGTGTGCCGCCCATCGGCGCGGGGACTCGTCGCGCGGCACGATGTCGGTCATGACCATCATCGGCACACCGGGCGGGACGAACGAGCGGCCATGCACCTTCTTCTCCGGACCCGACGAGTTCCGGGCCTGGCTGGTCACCCACCATGAGAGCGCCGAGGAACTGTGGATGGGCCTGTACAAGAAGCATGTCGACGATCGCGGCCTGACCTGGGACCAGGCGGTGCCCGAGGCACTCTGCTTCGGCTGGATCGACAGCCTCAGTCAACGGGTGGACGACGACGCCCGCCGGCAACGCTGGACCCCGCGCCGGCCCGGCAGCAATTGGAGCGCGGTGAACATCGCCCTGGTCGAGAAGCTGACCGCCGAGGGCCGGATGCAACCCGCCGGCCTCGCCGCGTTCGAAGCCCGTCGGACCGACCGGAGTGCCATCTATTCGTACGAGACCGCCGAGCCGGAGCTGTCTCCCGAGTTCGCCGCACGGGTGGCCGCGGACCCGATCGCGAGCGCGTGGCTGGCCGGGGCGCCCGCCTCGTACCGGCGGGTCGCCATCGGCTGGGTGATGGGCGCCAAGCGTGAGCCAACCCGGGATGCTCGGCTGGCCGCCCTGATCGACGACTCGGCGCACGGCCGGTTGATCAAGTCCCAGCGGTACGGCACCGAACCCGCCTGGGCCCGTCGCCTCCGTACCTCGCTCGGCCTGGCCTGACGTTCCCGCGGACTCCACTCCAACAATCGACGTCTAGACCGGCCAGGACCCGGCGTGTCGCACCCGTGAGTGCCATCCAGACGTCGAAAGCTGGACTCGCGCCCGCCTGCTCCGATGCCGTACGATGGGCGACCGGTCAACACGGGGCCTTGGCGCAATTGGTAGCGCATCTGCTTTGCAAGCAGAGGGTTAGGGGTTCGAGTCC
>JAKDKP010000582.1 GCA_030453285.1 Propionibacteriales bacterium | reverse complement strand
TGAGCACACGCGACCGGGGCTGGTGATCACTTCGGCTTCCACGGGGGGGGGGGGCCCCGGGGCCCCGGGGCCGCTCCGACATTGCCACCCGGTGCGGGCCACCGGCCGCCCTGTCCGGTCGCTTTGGCCTCCGGCAGGGCACGCTGGACTTCCGCCAGACGAGTCATCTCGGTGGTGAGGAAGTCGGTCAGGTTGACGTTGATCTCGGCGATGGCTGTGAGCTGACTGGAGATGGCGTCGGTGGCCATTTGGAGGATGCTGGCCCATGCGGTGGGATTCTCGACCAGGACGAATTGGGTGGCCGCCGCGGCGATCTTCAGTTGAACGTCCAGGACGACCAGGGCGAGCTGTGACACGGTCTTCAGAACATTCGCGATGTGATCGATGAACCACCCTTGGAGTGCCTTGATGAGCTCGAATGTGGCGCCAGCCGCGGCGGTCTGCTCACTTGCACTGTCACGATAGGCGGTGGCGCCAGCTCCCTGCCACTCGATCGGCGAGCGCACCTTGTTGATGTTGAGATCACCCTCGATGACCCCGACTGATTCGGCGACCTTCTGCCACTTGGCGTGGGACTTGGCCAGGTCGACGGGTCCCGTGAGCCACGGAAGCACCTTGTCGGTCAAGAGTTGGACGACCTCACCAACACGTTGGACGATCAACTGGACGAGGCCCTTCACCTTCTCCAAGGCTGTGGAGATCACCTGCCACAGTCTTTGATCGATGCGGAACCACGGCAGGTTCTTGAGGACCTCATCCATGTGGATGATCATCCTGTCGCGGGCAGCGATGGTGTCGGCGGCCATCGTCTGAGCATTGGTGCGGATGCTCGTGCAGTTCTGCTCAATCGCTTGGACCGTCATTGGATCCCCGCCTCGGCCAGGACGCCACGCGCCTCTCGCTCATTGGCAGTCTCGGCGTTGACGTAATGCCGGGCTGCAGTTTCGAGGGCGGCAGCCATCGCCCCGGACTGCCTGACGCCCTCCTGCAACATCGAGCTGATGATCTGGGCGCAGACCTCGTCGTGCACCGCCTTGAAGCCGGGGACCAGCGTGGTCCACAGGGCGGTGTCGGGCGCCTTGGCTTCCGTCGCCTCCCGAGTGCTCTGCTGCAAGGCCCTCGAGCCTCGCCTCCAGTGATCGGCGTGCGCCTTGAAGTATCCGGCGTGCCACACGATCTGCTCGTACTGTCCCATGATCAGTTCCTTTCCGTTGTGAGTGAGGGGCCGGCGGTCCGCGGATGAATGCCCACAGCTGTCAACAGGGTGCCCATGCGCTCTGATGAGTCCGTGCGGCTCGATGGTGCGGTGGGGGTGGGAAACAATTCGGTGTGCACCAAGGCGCGGTCCAATTCGGCGATGACCTCGCCAGCCAGTCGCTGCTCGGCCCACCGGTGATCGACCTCCACCCACATCACGTCGCCCTCATGCCGGAACAGACGCACGTGCCGGCTTGGCTGGCTGACCTCGACCTGGCCTACCGTCCGTCGCCGGGCGGCGTCCGTGGCCTCGTCAAGGGATCGGCGCGATTCCGCAAGGAGGCTCTCGGCGGCCTCGAGCAGGGCCAAGGACTCCAACGGAGTGATCCCCACCGTGGCGAGCGGTTCGATCTCCACCGCTCTGCCGACGTCCCCATCGGTCAACTCCGCGAGGTGAGCACGTCGACGCGCGATCAGCGTGGCCAAGGTGCGCCCCAGATCCGACGCGGGGAGACGCCTTTGCCATCGATTGGCGAGGCTCACCGATGTGATGTGGTGCCCATCCCAGCGCAGGGTCAAAGTTCCGGTGTCGTCGAGTTGCTGCATACCCAGAACGCTACGCAGCGTGACCGCGTCGTGGACCGTTGTCCACAGGGAACTGTGTCGGCAGTCAGCCGGTCATCGCGGTGTCGGCGACGGCAGACTCTGCCGATCGGGGTACTCCCACCATGTGAGGTCATGCCAGTCGACTCTTCGGTCATCCGCCGATGTGTAGTTCGTTCTGTCCACGAACCGGCGGGTGACGATCTCATCAGGTCGCATCGTGAACGGAAACCGTTCCGAGCCGGCATCCCAGACGCCGCTCATGCCCGAGTCGCCGCGGAGCGCGAGCAAGGAAACCCGGTTGTCGTACGGCCCGTCCGGGATGCGGACCGTGGCGTCGGTGGAGTTCCACATCGTCATGGTGATCAGTGTCGAGTCGCCATCCAGGTCGGGGCCCGTCCCGCTCGGGATGGTGAAGGGCTCCACCTTGTTGATGCACACCTCCAACCCCAGAGCACTCACCTGCGTCTCCTTCCACGAGACGATGGTGGACGCGCCATCACCGCGATCGATCACCTTCGGGCAATCCAGCGCCGGGATCGGCTCCCACGTCACCGCCGGCGGAGACGGAGATGGTGAGGTGCTCGTTACCCGTGGGACCGGCTCGGGGGGAG
>JAKDKP010000581.1 GCA_030453285.1 Propionibacteriales bacterium | reverse complement strand
CAACACTCATGGACCCAGTCAACGAGCGATCACCACCATTGGCAAAGGGATTGGCGGAGTACGGCGTAGTCTCGTGTCATTCACCGAAGACAACGACCGGAGGATTCCGATGGGCCGTACGCCGCAGATCCTGTTGAGCATCTTTTTCGGCATGCTCTTGGCGCTGGTGCTGGGGCTGGTGACCACAACTCTCATCCCAACCGTTTCCTACGACAACCCTGAGAGGTACGAGCAGGTTGCGTTGCTGCGGATGATCCTGTCCCTGGTGCTGAGCATCGTCGTCCTGATCGGTGGGTTGTTCCTGCACCGCCGCGTCGAGTTCTTCGGTACGGGCATGCTGCTCGCCGCCTTGATCAATCTCGTCACCGCGAACGTCTGGGGGTGGAGCTACGACAACGATGGGGTACGCCTTGCCGCCGCCTGTGTCTCTCTGCTCTTTGCCGGGGCGGCCGCGTGGTGGTTCGCCCAACGCAGCCGATCGCGCCCGTCGACCACCGCGTCCCCGAGCGGGGCAGATCTGACCGCGACGGAGGCACGGCTGACCGAACTGGAACATCGCCTCGCCGCCGCCGCGGCCGCGCTGCGTGGTCAGCCCTCGACCGGTCAACAACCCACCGATCCGGGACCCGAACAGCGTCGCCCCACCGGCTGACGACCGTTGGTTGAGCACGAGGCCGTCACAAGTGGGACGTTCTCGGTCCACATCGTCCTTGGGACCGACCGGCCGCGTTGCCGTCCCGCATGTGACGAAGAGTTGACGGATCCCGAGCGGTGCAGGGCGGTCCCGCGGAACCGTTCAGAGGCGGTCGCGGAGCCAGGTGATGTCGGCGGCGTGCTGGTCGGGACCGCCGGGGGTCTCGACGACGACGGGGACACCGGCGTCGCGGACCACGGCGACGATGCCGTCGGGGTCGGCCTGGCCCTGGCCGAGGTTGGCGTGCCGGTCGGCGCCGGAATCGGCGAGGTCGCGCGAGTCGTTGGCGTGCACGAGGTCGACGCGGCCGGTGATGGCGGTGATCCGATCGACCAGGCCGTTCAAGTCCTCACCGCCGGCGTGGGCGTGACAGGTGTCGAGGCAGAACCCGATCTGGTCACCACCCTTGGCCTGCCCGATCGCGTCCCAGACCTGTTGGATGCGGTCGAGATGGCGGGCCATGGCGTTGGCCCCGCCAGCGGTGTTTTCGATGAACACCGGTGCAGCCAGCTCGAGGCCGTCAATGCACTTGCGCCAGTTGTCGAAACCGACCGCCGGGTCATCGTCCTTGCCAACATGCCCGCCATGCACGATCACCCCGGCTGCGCCGATCTCGGCGGCGGCGGTGACGGTCTGCTGCAGCAACTTGCGCGAGGGGATGCGGATCCGGTTGTTCGTGGTCGCCACGTTGATCACGTACGGGGCGTGCACGTACAGCGCGACACCGGCCTCCTCGGCTGCCGCTTTGAGCGCGGCTGCACCACCCTCGTACGCGAACGTCGGGCCTTTCCAGCCCTGCGGGTCCCCCAGGAAGAACTGGCTCAGCTGAGCACCACGGGCGACCGCCTCGGTCACCGGATCGGTCTGGTCGACATGGGCACCCATCGGGATCGAAGTCATGACCGCCACCCTAGACGTCAGGCCTGACAGGAATCCCTCGACAGTCCTCAGAACGGCCGATCATCAGCCGCATGTCGCGGTTCAGCCGAAGTTGGCGGCCAACACCAAGGTGATCACCATGGCCACCACGAGACACCACAGAACCGTCAGCACCAGCGCGATCACCGACCCGACCTTGGCCAGGGTGTTGTCGAAGGCCAGCGCGCCCGAACGACGCTTGGCCAGGTGACAGACAGCGAGCCCGACGGGCGGGACGAGGAAGGCGAAGACCAGCCCGACGACCCCCAGCGTCCGGCCGGGATCCTGCATTCGGCTCGGCGTGGGGGACTGGGACGTCACTGGGGCCCCAACTGGCTCAGGCGCCAGCAGTGGACATCGCGACGACGAAGATGATGATCATGGCGATGACATACAGCACGCCGAGGATGGTGAAGATCAGGCCGATGATGAAGCCGGCCTTGGCCAGCCCGTTGTCGAAGCCAGCTTCACGCGACTGCTTCTTGGCGATGTGGCTGACGATCAGACCTGCCGGGGCGAAGACGAAGGCGAGGATCAGGCCGATGATGCCCATCGTCTGGCCCGGATCCTGACCCAGGGGTGCGCCCTGGGGGTACTGGCCCTGCTGGTACGGATTGCTCATGTCTGGTGCTCCTGTCGTCTGTCATGGGGTGAATCGCTGGGAAAGGATATCCGACGAGGCCCTTTGGACCGCGAAAACGGCCGCCCCCTCGGGGAGGGCGGCCGGTCCGGAGGGAAGGTTCAGGAGTTCATGACCACGGCGTTGATGATGTTGCCGACGATCGCGATGACGCCCCAGACGAT
>JAKDKP010000580.1 GCA_030453285.1 Propionibacteriales bacterium | reverse complement strand
GGTCGACATCGATCTGCAGCAGCTGGTGAACGGGCTCTGGCTGGCCGGCGCCGAAGCCGTCGCGATCAATGGACACCGACTCTCCTCGGTGACCGCGATCCGGGGCGCCGGCGACGCCATCACCGTCGACTACCGCTCCCTGACCCGCCCCTACCGGGTGGAGGCCATCGGTGATCCGCTGACCATGCAGTCACGGTATGTAGAGTCGGCGGGCGGGCGTTGGTGGGCAACGCTGCATCAGACGTACGGGCTGCGACACGATGTGTCGACCAGTCGTGAAGTTGTCCTGTCCGCCGACGCGGGGCAGGACCTGCGACAAGCGAAGGTGAGGGGAGAGAGATGATTCCCGTTCTCGGGCTGGTACTGGGCGTCGTCCTGGGCATCTTCCTCCAACCGACTCTGCCCACATTCCTCCAGCCGTATCTGCCGATCGCGATCGTGGCTGCGCTGGATGCACTGTTCGGAGCCCTACGGGCCTACCTGGAGGGCAATTTCACCGATCGTGTCTTCATCGTGTCGTTCTTCTCGAACGTGCTGATTGCGGCCCTGATCGTCTTCATCGGCGACCAGATCGGCGTCGGCTCGCAACTCTCGACCGGCGTAGTGGTCGTGCTCGGCATCCGCATCTTCACCAACGCCGCCGCCATCCGCAGGGCCCTCTTCCATGCCTGATCAGCAGCCTCCCGAGCGGCCCTCGACACCACGAACCGGCTCCGGCCCGGAGGAACTCGGCGGCGGACGCCGCACCGGCCGCCGCCGCGAACTACGGGTCGGCGACGAGCTGCGCGACAGTCGGCGCCCACGTCGGGCATCGACGGGACGCCAGGTGTCGACCTCACGCCGGCTACGTCGGGCGGCCGTCCGTGCCGGCCAGGAGTCACCCAGCACGCCGGAAACACCCAGCACACCACCGGCACCACCCACCGTCACCGAACCGTCGAGTGACGAGGAGCAGCCCGCCGACGGAGGGCAGCGCGCGGCCCGCGGCGCCACCTCTTCCGCCGCCCGCGCCAGTGCCGAGGATCACGCCGTCCCGGCCCGGAAACGCATCTTGACATTGCTGGTCAGGCCGGCTCGTGGGCAGGTCGCGGCAGCACTGGCCCTGTGCCTGGTCGGATTCGGTGTGGTCACCCAGATCCGGAGCCAGCAGTCCGACGATGACTATTCGACGGCCCGCCGCGAGGACCTGGTCCAACTGCTCGACGGCCTCAACCAGGAGACCCGTCGCCTCGAGTCGGAGGTGACCGATCTGCAACAAACCCGTGAGAACCTCGCCAGCGGCGCCGACGCCGACAAGGTGGCGCGGGCCGAGGCCACCCGACGGGCCGACGTGCTCGGCATCCTGGCCGGTACGAAGCCGGCCGAGGGTCCGGGCATCAAGATGGTGATCACCGATCCGAACAACAAGGTCAGTCCCGGGATCGTGCTCGATGCGATCGAGGAGATGCGAGACGCCGGTGCGGAGGTGATCGAGATCAACGACTCGATTCGCGTCGTGTCGAGCAGCTGGATCGCGAACGGGCAGGACGGGATGCTGGTTGACGACCAACTGGTCAAGACCCCGATCACCATCGAGGCGATCGGCGACGCGCACAGCCTGGCCGAGGCTGCCAAGTTCCGCGGCGGACTGATCAGTCAGATCACCGCGCCGAACGTTGGCGGGCGGGTCGATCTCACCACCCCGGAGCTGATCACGGTGGACTCCTTGCACACACCGAAACCCAATCAGTACGCTCAACCAGCACCCGAGAAGCCGGGCTGATCGACGCCACCCGTCGCGTCCCACCCGCGCCGCAGGGATTCATGCACGCCACGCACACACCGCAACCGCAAGGAGACATCGTGTCGGACTTTCCTGAGGACCTGAAGTATTCGGCCGAGCACGAGTGGGTCCGTGGAGGCTCGGGCAGCACCGTCCGGGTCGGTGTCACCGACTACGCCGTCGAGCAGCTCAGCGACATCATCTATGTCTCGTTGCCCGAGGTCGGCGACGAGTTGACCGCCGGAGAGGCGTGCGGTGAGCTCGAGTCCACCAAGAGCGTCTCCGACATCTTCTCGCCGATCAGCGGGGTGGTCACCGCCATCAATGGAACCCTCGCCGACGCCCCCCAGAATCTGAACACCGACCCGTACGGAGACGGTTGGCTCTTCGAGGTCGAGATCTCGTCCGGTTCGGACCTGGACGACCTGCTGGACGCGGTGGCGTACGCGGAACTGACCGACTGAGCCCGGCGGGTCACGTACCCTGTCGGGATTCACCGACGGACCGAGCGAACTGGCCTAGACTGTCCCGACACGCCAACGACGAAATATCGAGTGCACAAGCCTTACTGCAATCACTGCGGGCACGCCAACCCGGCCGTCAGCAACTTCTGTGCCCGCTGCGGCGAGGCGGTTCAGAAGGCGAGCGGGACCGT
>JAKDKP010000579.1 GCA_030453285.1 Propionibacteriales bacterium | reverse complement strand
AACAGCCCGATCGCGTACTACCAGCAGGTCGGTCGCGCCGGGCGCGGTGTCGACCGTGCCGAGGTGGTCCTGCTGCCCGGCAAGGAGGACCGCGACGTGTGGGCATACTTCGCCTCGCTGTCCTTCCCCGACCACTACGTCGTACGGCAGACCCTGGCGATCCTCGACGAGCAGGGGGTGATGTCGACGCCCGCACTGGAGCCACAGGTGCCGTTGAACCGCAGCCGGTTGGAGATGATGCTCAAGGTGCTCGACGTCGACGGTGCGGTCCGTCGGGTCAAGGGCGGTTGGGAGTCCACCGGTCAGGAATGGACGTACGACGCCGACCGGTACGAGCGGGTCGACGCCGCACGTCGACGTGAGCAACAACTGATGATCAACTACGAGCAGACCGACGGCTGCCGGCTCGAGTTCCTCCGGCGGGCCCTCGACGACCCGGAGGCTGCTCCCTGTGGCCGCTGTGACAACTGCGGCGGGCTCACCCTCGACGCCAGCGTGAGCACCGAGGCCCAGGCCGAGGCCCGCACCTGGCTGGACAAGCCGGGGGTGGCGCTGCCGCCCAAGAAGATGTGGCCCTCGGGCATGGCCAAGCTCGGCCTGGACGTGTCGGGTCGCATCCCAGCCGGTTCCCAGGCGGCGCCGGGTCGAGCCGTGGCGCGACTGACCGACCTCGGGTACGGCAACGCGCTGCGTGAGCTGTTCGCCGGTGCCGATGGCGAGATTCCGGTGCCGTTGCGCCACGCCCTGGCCCGCGTACTGGACGAGTGGGACTGGGCCGAGGACCGCCCGACCGGCATCGTCGCCCCTCACTCGGCCAGTCACCCCCAGCTCGTCGACCATCTGGTCGACGGCCTGTCCCGCTACACCGAGCTGCCGGTGCTGACCCGTTTCGCGTTGGCCGACGGGCATCAGCCGGGGGAGGGGGCGGTCAACTCCGCCCACCGCCTCGCCGTGGTGGCCGCCCGGCATCGGCTCACCGATCCGGCAGACGTCGCCGGACAACGTGTGCTGCTGCTTGATGACCGCACCAACACCGGATGGACTCTCACCTGGCTGGCGCACCAGTTGCGCGCGGCCGGTGCAAAATCGGTGCACCCACTGGTGCTCGCCAGCACCACCTGATCACCGACGGCACCGGTTGATCATGATGTGCAGTTGATCATGGGTGGCCCCCGATGATCATCGATCGTCGACAGCCAGACCCGATCCGATCCTCTGCAGTTCGTCCAGGACGGTGCGTACGGCCAACCGCGCGGCCCGGTCGTCGCGGGACAGCGCCAGCAGGTGACGTTCGGCATGGACCCCGGTGAGCGTACGCAGAACGAACCGATCGCCGGGATCGGTGCTGAAACGGGGCAACAGGCTCAACCCCTGTCCGGCCGCGACGAATGCGGCCGCCAGGTCGTTGTCGGTGATCCGGAAGCGCCGTCGTACGGTCCGCCCGGTGAGGCGTTCGGCGGCCACCAGGACCGAGTCGAACGGATAGCCTTCCGGCACGCCGATCCAGTCCTCGTCGACGATGTCGGAGGGGGTCAGGGTTGCCCGCCGGGCGAGCGGATGATCCGACGGCAGCGCGACGTCGATCGGTTCGGTGGCCAGGGTGCGTACCGTCACACCGGCCTGGTCGGTGAAAGCGCGGTGCTCGAAGCTGTGGGCAATCACGATGTCGCGATCATGGGCCTGAGCGAGGAAGTCGGTCTCGGCGACATCGACGTCGGTGATGTCGATCTCCAGGTCACTGTCGTCGGTTGCCTGCAGCAGCTCCGGCAGCAGGACCGACGCCGCACTCGGCAGCGCGGCGATGCTCACCGGTCCGCGAGGTTGACCCGTGCTCGCCTCCAGCCGTGCCGACACCGAGGCCAGCGCGGCTGCCACTTCGGTGGCACCCTCGGCGAGGATCTGCCCGGCGGGGGTGAGCCGTACCCCGCGAGAATCTGGTTCGACCAGCGCCAGGCCGAGTTCTCGTTCGGCGGTCCGGAGTTGCTGCGACACCGCAGACGGAGTGCGATGCGTTGCGGCCGCCACGGCCGCCAGCGTGCCCCGGTCGGCGAGTTCACGCAGCAATTCCAAGTGTCGAACTTCCATGAAGGAAGCCTACAGTTTGACGTGAGAAAATTTCGCTGGTCCTTCATGGTGGGCCGTCGTACGGTCGCCGCATGCCGATCCGTCACGTGCTCCTCGCGGGCCTGGTCACCGTCCTGTGGGGCCTCAACTTTTTGGCCATCCACGTGTCCCTGGCCCAGTTCCCGCCACTGTTTCTGGTCGGTCTGCGATTTCTGCTCATCGCCGTTCCGACCGTGCTGGTCGTGCCGCGGCCCGATGTGCCGATGCGGTGGTTGATCGGCTACGGGTTGGGATTCGGCACCCTCCAATTCTTCGGTCTCTATCTGGGTATGGCTGCCGGCTATCCCGCCGGTCTGGCTTCAC
>JAKDKP010000578.1 GCA_030453285.1 Propionibacteriales bacterium | reverse complement strand
CACGATGGCCAGGTCCTCGGGAGAGAACAGCACCGTACGAAGGATCCCGAGGATTTCGCGCGGACGGGGCAGCGGCGACCGGTTGAGTCGGGCCCGGTTGGCCTTGCCCGGCGTGATCTCCACCTCGAGCTGGACGGCGCGCTCGTCCGCCGCCCCGGCCCGGATCCGGCCGCGGACGATCGCCTTCTCCGTACCGGCGCGGACCAAGGGCGCCTCCGAGGCCACCCGGTGCGAACCCAACGTGGCGAGATAGTCGATCGCTTCCACCAGGTTCGTCTTGCCCTGCCCGTTGGCGCCGACGAAGATCGTCACCCCCGCCGTCAGCGGCAGCTCGACGGCCGGATAGGACCGGAAATCGGCGAGCTGGAGGTAGTCGACGTACACCCGACGAACCCTAGACGGTTCCGACTTGGTTGCCTGACACCCAGGTCGTGCGGTTGCCGAGTCTGCTTTTCGACAACTCACATGACCGCATCCACGCCGTTCATCTCGAATTCTCAGCCAGCGGGTTTCAACGGTCCGACGCGGAGCTGGTGCACGCGACCGGTCTGCTGCCAGGAGTCCCGGTCGTTCAGGTCGTCGTACCGCAGCACCAGATCGGCGACTTCGATGATCACGGTGTCGCCGGCCTTGAATGCCCCCGCCGGCACCTCGAAGGTGACCTCGTACGGGCGGGGCGGCATCTGCGGCTGCATCGGCGTCCCGGAGAAGACGAAGTCGCCGACCCGGTCATTGCGGATATCCACCCGGGTCCCGTCGGGCAACCGGATCCAGATGGTGCCCTTGTCGACCGCGGTCGTGGTGGTATCCAGCAGCCGGGCCGTGGCGGTGACCTCGACCAGCACCTTGTCCGGGATGTACTCCTGCGGCGTCATGGTCAGATCGTCGAACCGGAACTCGTACGGGCCGGTCACGAACGTCTGCCCGAGGGCCACCGTGGTCACCAGATCGGTCCTTGGCTTGAACGCACCCCCGAGCTGCAGCGCCAGAACGGCCACGACCACCACGATCACGACCACCACCGGCCATCGACGCGGGCGGCGCGCCGGCTCCGAAGGATCCGTCTGGACTGACGGTTCAGCCATGGTGGGCTCCGATCCGTTGTGCAGCCCGGGTTTCGACGCGCTCGGCCGTGGACGGCCTCTCTTGCTCAACCAACGGGTCACGGATGGCGCAGGAGCCGTGGACGCCAGCTCGACACATCTTCCTCATTACTCGTCGAGCTACTCGATCGACGTGGAGGTTGCGGTTGATGTTGATCATGGGGCGATCACCTGCATCTGTCGATCACCGAGTGGGATGACCAGCCCGACAATCCGGTCCGCATACCGCAGTGGGACCTCGTACCGCACCCAGTAGCGCACTGGCTGCGGACCGACCGGCTCGACACCGGCGCAATCCCTGGGCAAGTCCTGCCCGGAGTCGTCGGTGACCGCTTCGTACTTAGCCTCCCATTCCCGCCGATCGACATCGGCAATGGTGGGCCGGCAACTCAACGCCTGAGCCAATTCCACCGGGCTGCTGGCCTCCATTTCGACATCGAGGAACATCGAGCCCTCGGGTGCGGTGCTCTCCAATCCGGTCACCGGATCCAACACCGCCTTGGTGCGCTTGATCTGCAGCACCGTCAGGGTGACCCCCTCGTCGGAGATGGCAGTCGGTCCGCTCGGGCCCGTCCACGGTGGCTTGCCCGCTCGCGACCCGGCCCAGGCGGACCAGCCGATCAGGTAGGCCGCACACAGCGCGACGGCGAGCAGCAGCACGATCCAGCGGGCATGCCGAACCAGCCACGGTGGTCGAGGCGCCGGTCTGTTGGCCGGGATCCACGCGTACGACATCACTTCACCGCCCGTGGTTGCAGGGCATTGTCCGGCACGATCACTTGGTTGTCTGCCGAAGACCGCTCCCGCTCGTCGAGCCGGAGCGTCAACTGCGGGCGGGTGGCGTACAACCACACGTTCCACGACGGACGGAAGTCCAGCTCCAGGGTCTCGTCCAACGCGGCCGGTGGCAGGTCGAACAGGATCTGAACGGTTCCCTCGTATCCGGGCGGCACGATCGCCGAGTTCTTCCGCGTCGGGGTGTACGTGTCGGCCCCGGCGGTCAACGTCACCTCCGGAGTCAGCACCTGCGACCGGTCGGCGGTCAGCACCACCTCCACCATCAGGAACAGTCCGGGCGTGGTGGCCCGGCCGTCCCCACCGTCGGAGGTCTGTCTGGCCCATTGGTGTCCCAGCAGCGTCATCGTGGCGCCGTCGTCGTCGAACGGCACCGGCTGTCCGAGCGTGAGCGTCGACTGGTCGCCCCAGGTGTCGCCGGGCTGGGTGGCGCGGAACAGCACCACGCTGACTGTGATCAGGACCAAGCAGATCAGCGTTGCCAGCAGACGGCTCGACCGCGATCGCCCGGCCCTCATGCCCGCACCGC
>JAKDKP010000577.1 GCA_030453285.1 Propionibacteriales bacterium | reverse complement strand
GAGCGCGGCGACCTGATCAACAAGATCCACCAACTCGGCGAATTCGTCACCAGCGAACACGGCGCCGAGGGGACTCGCGTCGTCATCCGCGTGCATCCCGAACTTGCCGCCGAGATCGAGCCGTACGCGGTCACCGTCTGAGTCCTCCGACGAACGGACCTACGATTCCGTAACCTACGCATCCGTAGGTTACGGTGGTGTGGATGACCTTTCTTCGTGTGGGCCCGACTCCGGACGACCGGCTGCCATGGGGACGCCAGCTGCGACGGGTGGCCGAGATGCTGGCCACGCCGCTGGTGCCCGATGACTACCTCGACCTGCTCGACCCCTTGAGCGCCGGTGGCACGCTGCGCGGACGGGTGCTGGCGGTGCACCCCGAAGCAGCCGACAGCGCGACCCTGGTGATCCGCCCCGGCCGCGACTGGCGCGGACATCGACCGGGTCAGTACGTACGGGTAGGTGTCGACGTCGACGGTGTGCGGCATTCCCGCGCCTACTCGCTGACCAGCCGCACCGATGACGCCCTGATCGCGATCACCGTCAAGGCGATGCCGGACGGGGTGGTGAGCAACCAGCTGGTCCACCACACCCGGCCGGGCACGCATCTGGTCCTCGACCAGGCGGCGGGGGAGTTCACCTGGTCGGTGTCCCGTCCGGGACGGGTGCTGTTCCTCACCGGTGGTTCCGGCATCACGCCAGCCATGGGCATGATCAGGAACCATCTCGACGAGTTCACCGATGCGGTGCTGGTGCACTCGGCGCCGTCGGCCGAGGAGGTCGTGTTCGGTGATGAGCTGCGCGCGCTGCATGACGATGGACGGGTCCGGCTGGTGGAGCGGCACACCGCCACCGAGGGGCTGCTGGCCCTTGATCAACTCGATCGGCTCGTCCCGGACTGGCGCGACCGTACCAGCTATGTCTGTGGGCCAGTCGGGCTGATGGACGCCGCTCAGCAGCACTGGGATGCCGCCGGCCTGGCCGACCGGTTGCACAGTGAGCGATTCCGGCCACGCATCATGATCAACGAGGGCGACGGTGGCACCGCGGAGTTCACCCGATCAGGCGTACGAGCCGTCACCACTGGCGAGACGGCGGTGCTGGATGCCGGCGAGCAGGCCGGCGTGCTGATGCGGTCCGGCTGCCGGATGGGCATCTGCTTCGGATGCGTGACGCCCTTGCAGTCCGGATCGGTGCGCGACCTGCGCAACGGCGATCTGACCACCGCGGCCGACGGCGACCCGGTCAACATCCAGACCTGTGTGTCGACCCCGGTCGGCCCGTGCCAGATCGATGCCTGAGGAGGAGTGCCATGACCATCACCGAAACGCGGCCCATCACCAGCGCCCGACTCAGCTCCGATGATGTGGCCGAGATCGGCCGTCGCCTCGATGCGATCCGCAACGGCGTGCTCACCAGTCGAGGCGCGGCCGATGCGGCCTACATCCACAAGGTGATCAGGACCCAGCGGATCCTGGAGATGGGCAGCCGGGCGGTCCTGCTGTTCTCGATCCTGCCGCCGGCTTGGCTGATCGGCACCGCCGGTCTCACGGTGGCCAAGATCTTGGAGAACATGGAGATCGGACACAACATCCTGCACGGTCAGTGGGACTGGATGCGCGACCCCAAGATCCACTCGACGACGTGGGAGTGGGACGCCACCTCGCCGGCCGCGCAGTGGAAGGCCTCACACAACGAGGAGCATCATCGCTTCACAAATGTGGTCGGCAAGGACAACGATCTCGGGTACGGGATCATGCGGGTCTCGGCCGACCAGCCCTGGAGCCTGCCCCTGTTGGGGCAGCCGCTCTACAACCTGGTCAATGCGATCTTCTTCGAGTACGGCATCGCTGCCTATGATCTGCAGCTCGGCCCGTACCTGAAGGGCGAGGTGGATCGGGAGAAGTTCCGCACCGAAGCCGCGGCGGTGTTGATCAAGCTCCGCAAGCAGCTGATCAAGGACTTCGTCGTGCATCCGGTGCTGTCCGGTCCCTCGTTGGTCACCACCCTTGCCGCCAACGCGGTGGCCAATGTGGTGCGCAACCTGTGGACCCATTCGGTGATCATCTGTGGTCACTTCCCGGCCGGGGTGGAGACCTTCGAGGCGACCGAGGTGCCGGCGGACGAGACCCGGGGGGAGTGGTACGTCCGCCAGATGCTCGGCTCGGCGAACATCTCCGGCAGTCCACTGATCCACATGATGACCGGAAACCTCTCGCACCAGATCGAGCACCACCTGTTCCCCGATCTGCCCAGCAACCGGTACGCCGAGATCGCCCCACAGGTACGGAAGGTCTTCGACGACTTCGACCTGAAGTACGTCACCGGACCGCTGCCGAAGCAGGTTGCCTCGGCCTGGTGGAAGGTGATCACGATGGCACTGCCCAATCCCGAACCTGATCGCTCTCGTCCTGCCATCGTCGCCGACGAGGCACG
>JAKDKP010000576.1 GCA_030453285.1 Propionibacteriales bacterium | reverse complement strand
GGTTGACTAATGTTGGACGTGAAAAGACTGCAGATCTTGTTGCAGGTGGTCGAGACCGGATCAGTCACCGCGGCAGCCGCCGAGTTGTTCTACACCCCGTCGGCGGTCTCCCAGCAGCTGCGGAAACTCGAGGAGGAGGTCGGCCAGCCACTGCTGCAACGGCGCTCCCGTGGCATGGTGCCCACCGACGCCGGACACGTGCTCGCCGGACATGCACGGTCGATCCTGCGCCAGATGGATGCCGCCGTGGCCGATCTTGACCAGATCGCCGGCCTGCAGCGCGGCAGTCTGCGGATCGGCACCTTCCCCACCCTGGGGGGTTCATTCCTGCCCGTGGTGATCAGTCACTTCCGGCAGCAGAATCCGGCCATTCAGCTCGACGTGCGCAGCAGCCGGCTGGCCGGACTGATGGCGCTGCTGGCCTCGGGGGAGGTCGGTCTGTGCCTGCTCTGGGAGTACGACTGGCATCGCCTCGACCCGGCCACCTTCGATCTCTCTCCGGTGTTCACCGAGCCCACCGTGCTGCTGGTGGGCTCGGCACATCGGCTGGCCAAGCGGCGCCAGGTGAGCATGGACTCCCTCGCGGACGAGGACTGGATCGTTCGGGCCAACGAACATCCGGTCGCCGAGGTCCTGCAGCGCTCCTGCAACGCCGCCGGGTATGCGCCGAAGATTGCCTTCCAGGCCAACGACTACCAGGAAGCCCAGGCGATGGTCAGTGTCGGACTCGGCATCGCCCTGGCACCCCAGAGTGCTGTGGTGAACCAGCATCCGGGCGTACGGGTGGTCCACCTCGGCGACAGCGTCCCCTCTCGACGAGTGGTGCTGGCCCAACGCCACGACCGGGTGCGTGCTCCGGCCGAGATCGCCTTCCAGTCGTTGCTGCTGCGGATCGGTGCCGACTGGCCCAACCATCCTGCAGACCCTGTCGCCACGGGCAAGGGCCGGGCAGCAGCCAAACGCAAGGTTGCTACGTGACGTTCATCCAGCGGATGCGGGCAATCTCGATCTCGTCGTTGTCCCCGGGCTTGGGCCATTTCTCGGGTTCGCCGATGTAGTGGGTGCCGGATTGGATCGCCAGGAAGCTCGGGCCGACCGGGACGTTGTCATTGATGGCTCCGCTGTCGGGGTCTCCGGCGTAGGAGGCGAGGCGCGCACCGTCGAGCCAGAACTCGACCCGGTCGGTGTACCAGACCAGTCCGTACGTGTGCCACTCCGGCCACCGCACGATCGGTTCCTGATCATTGGACCACTCGAAGGCATTGGCTGCCGCCTCACCCTCGACCATCCGGTGGACGAAGCCGTACGGGCGATCGTCGTGTCCGCCTTCGGGGTAGTTCCACTCGCCGAAGTGCCAACGGTCTCCGCCGGTCTGATCATCCTGGGGCATGAACATCTGGACATGTCCGAACGGTGAGGTGCCATTGACCCGCATCGTGGTCTCGACGCCAACCCCGGGGTACACGTCATACCCAAGACTCGGATGCGCAACGCGCATCCCGGCGGAATGGCGGGTGCCGTTGTCCTCGACATAGTTCCGGATGCGCAGACTGCCACCCGAAGCGCTCAGACAGTAGGGGTCGTAGTAGCCGGCCTCGGCGGTGTCCAGCCAGTCACCGGGGAAGACGACCATCTTGTCGCCGTACGGGCCGTCGCCCTCTCCACCGACAGGGGTGTCCGCCTCGTCCCACGAACCCGCCACGTACCCGGGCGCGGCATCGACATCGAACAGATAGTCGATCGGATCACTGCCCCAGGCCGAGGGCGGCATCTCCAGCAGCCGGGTCAGGTCGAGAGCGGGGTCATCGGCAGCAGAAGCCATCGAGGTGCCGGACAGGGTCGTTGCAGTTGCCAGCGCCCCGATTCCGGCCACCTTGAGCATGGTGCGTCGTTCCATGATGTGTTCCTCATTTCACTCGCGCGGGGGTTGAGTTGAGGCTAACCCCTTGCGTCGCTCGTGGCGACGGTCCGGCGAAGGAGATCGGCTGACCAGCCTGTGGCGGCCCGGTCGACCCGGTGATGGCTGCACTTAAGGTGTGTGCAGCAGCCGGGCCTCTGGCCCGATCAGTCAACAGGTCCGAGGGGACGCGCATGGGACGTGTGGTGCAGAAGTACGGCGGGTCGTCGGTGGCTGATGCCGACAGCATCAAGCGAGTGGCGCGCCGGGTGGTGGCCACTCGTGAGGAGGGCCACGAGGTTGTCGTGGTGATCTCGGCGATGGGGGACACCACCGACGAGTTGCTCGATCTGGCCACTGAGGTGTCCCCGAGCCCACCGCCGCGCGAGCTCGACATGCTGTTGACCGCGGGCGAGCGGATGAGTGCCGCCCTGCTCGCGATGGCCATCCACGACCTCGGATCGCAGGCGAGGTCGTTCACCGGATCACAGGCCGGCGTGATCACCACCGGTACGCACGGCAACGCGCGCATCACCA
>JAKDKP010000575.1 GCA_030453285.1 Propionibacteriales bacterium | reverse complement strand
AACACCTACATCAACACCTACCGCAAGAAGCAGCGTGAGCCGCTCAAGTCGGACCAGGAGTCGGTGGAGGATTGGCAGATCGCCCGGGCCGCCTCGCACACCTCCGCGGGCCTGCCCTCGGCCGAGAGTGTGGCGTTGGACCGGCTGCCCGACTCCGAGGTCAAGGACGCACTCGAACAACTCGCCCCGGATTTCCGGCTGGCGGTCTATCTCGCCGATGTCGAGGGGTTCGCGTACAAGGAGATCGCCGAGATCATGGGCACCCCGATCGGGACCGTGATGTCCCGGCTCAACCGTGGCCGCCGTCAGCTTCGCGAGAAGCTCACCGAGTATGCCGCCGAACACGGACTGCGCCGCAAGGAGGCGAGCACCACATGAGGCCCGAGATGACCCCCGAGGAGCACGACAAGTGCGCGTCGGTGCTGGAGCGGGTGCACGACTTCCTCGATGCGGAACTGTCCGACACCGATGGTGACGTGATCCGGCTCCACCTCAACGAGTGTGAACAGTGCCTCGACGAGTACGACACCGAGCAGGAGATCAAGCAGCTCGTGCAGCGCTGTTGTGGTGGCAGCGCCCCCGATGGCTTGCGCGACAAGGTCCGCACCAAGCTCCAGCAGGCGCAGTCCTCACATCGTGAGGCCGCGGAGAGCTGAGCGCCGGGCAGCAGGGCCTGAGCGCGATCAGGATCCGGTCGTGCGACGACGAGGGCTGGCCACTCGCGATCGGTCAGCAGCAGCGCGGACAGGATGAGAGAGCAACAGAGCCCCCGGTGGCAACCGGGGGCTCAATGCATCTGGGTGACGCGCGGTCAGGCGTTGGGACGCTTGCCGTGGTTCGCGCCCTTCTTGCGGCGCGCGCGGCGCTTACGGCCGGTCTTGCCCATGGGAGCCTCCTGGAAAGTGGACGTCGGGAGTCGAGTGCTGACCCGACTGAGTACCGACCCATTCTGCCACAGCCCCCCGGCGAAGCCGACCTCCGCCATCCGGGGGAAGCCGACCTCCTGCCATGCGGAGCAGCCGGCCGCTGCCATAGGGTGACGCCATGCCGAGCCTGACTGAGGTCGTGGCCGATCACACCGACCTCTCCACCGACGATCTTGCCCAACTCCAACTGCTCACCGCCCAGTGGCACCTGCTGGCAGATCTGTCCTTCTCCGATCTCGTGCTGTGGGTGCCCGACACCGATCCCCATGTGTTCTGGTCCGCTGCCCAGATTCGTCCCGCGACGGGTCCGACGGCCCTGTTCGACGACGTTGTCGGCGATCCGATCGCCTACGTCCCCGAGCACCTGGTGACCGGGGCGTTCGTCTCCGAGGCCACCGTGGAGGCGGGGGAGAACAAGCTGCAGGCCGGCATCCCGGTCGACATGCGGGCGATCCCGATCCGACGCGACGGTCGTGTCATTGCCGTCCTGGAGCTCCATACCAATCAGGTCGGCGTACGCGGTCCGTCCATCCTGGAGCGGAACTATCTGTCGGCCGCCAGCGATCTGGCCAAGATGGTCGAGGAAGGTACCTTTCCGGTCCGGAACGACTGGCCCGCGCACGGCCCACATGTCGGTGACGGGATCATGCGCCTGGATCTGGTCGGCGATGTCCTCTATGCCAGCCCCAACGCGGTCAGCGCGTACCGCCGGCTCGGTCTGTGGCAGGACCTGGAGGACGAGAACCTCGCCGAACTCACCCAGGAACTTGCCCCGCAGGACGCGACCGCACGACACGAGGCACAGGCGGCCTCGCTGTCCGGCCGGATCGCCACCGAGATCGAGGTGGTCACCGACGTCGCGCAGATCCTGCTGCGGACCATTCCGTTGATCATCAACGCCGAGCGGGTCGGTGCGATCGTGCTGTGCCGCGACGTCACCGACCTGCGGCGCCGCGAGCGCGAACTGGTCACCAAGAACGCAACGATCCGCGAGATTCATCATCGGGTGAAGAACAACCTGCAGACCGTGGCTGCACTGCTGCGCATGCAGGCCAGACGAATGGATTCACCCGAGGCGGCGGAAGCGTTGCGTGAAGCGATGGCACGGGTGTCGTCGATCGCGGTCGTGCACGAGGTGCTGTCCCAGGTGTACGACGAGCGGGTCGAGTTCGACGAGGTGGCGGACCGGATCGTACGGATGGTGGGCCGGGTCGCGACGACCGACTCCGACTCGGCCACCGTGCATCGGCGCGGCTCGTTCGGGATCGTCTCGGCCGACGTGGCGACCAGCCTGTCGCTGGTGTTGACCGAGTTGTGCCAGAACGCCATCGAGCACGGTCTGGCCCAGGGCGCCGGAGAGGTCGTGGTGATGCCATCGGACGAGGGTGATCGACTGCGGGTGCAGGTGATCGATCGTGGGGCTGGACTCCCGACGGACTTCGATCTGGCCCGTACGGCCAGCCTCGGCCTGTCGATCGTGACGACGCTGGTGACCGATCTCGGGGGCACG
>JAKDKP010000031.1 GCA_030453285.1 Propionibacteriales bacterium | reverse complement strand
GTCGGCCAGTTGGCCGTCGCCGCCGTCTGGGCCGGACTGTGGGGCGTCACTGACGGCATGGCCTCGGTCGTCCAGCAGCACCGACTCGTTGCCATCGCACCGGCCTCGGCGCCGGTGCTGTTCGGCCTCAACTCCTCCGCGATCTACGTCGGGGTGGCGATGGGTGGACTCGTGGGCGGCCTGGCGCAGAGCCTGTGGGGCGCGGCCCTGATCGGCGTTCCCGCCGCAGTCCTGGCGTTGTCCGCCTGCTTGATCACCATCATCGGCGGACGGGCTGGGCGGACGACTGCCGGTGCGTCATGACCGGGACGTTCTAGGTCCAACATCGGTTTCTGGGTGTCTGATCGGGCCGGAATCGTCCCGTTTGTGATCGAGCGGGCGTCGCCCTGGTGTGATCGGGCCCGGCCGGCGCGTCATTGCCCAGGGCCGATCATGTGGTGGACATGGGGCCGGGGGCCGGGCGCGACGGCGGGGCCATCGTCCATCAGGGCTCACCACAGGGGCTCCTCGGTGAACCCCGATCGCTCACCGGGCGGCATCTCCGGGCGGCCATGGAAGCGGTCGGTCGTGCTTGTCCGAGGGCATCGATAGAGTCGGGGCGTGCCTGAAGCGAAGAAGACGTCCCAGCCCGCCGACGTGCCGACCGAAGGCGCCGCGGCACCGGCCAAGCTGCTGTTGATCGATGGTCACTCGGTGGCCTATCGCGCCTTCTTCGCGCTGCCGGTGGAGAACTTCTCCACCACCAGCGGACAGCACACCAACGCGGTCTTCGGGTTCACCTCGATGTTGATCAACGTGCTGCGGGACGAGCAGCCAACGCACCTGGCGGTCGCCTTCGACGTGTCCCGACAGACCTTCCGCAGCGAGGTCTATCCCGAGTACAAGGCGCAGCGGGCCAAGTCGCCCGACGAGTTCCGTGGTCAGGTGCAGTTGATCAAGGAAGTGCTGGACGCGCTCAACATCGTCTGGGTCGAGAAGGACGGCTACGAGGCCGACGACATCATCGGCACCCTGGCCACCCGCGCCGCCGCCGGCGGCAGCGACGTGTTGATCTGCACCGGCGACCGGGATGCCATGCAGTTGGTGACCGACAAGGTGACCGTGCTGTATCCGGTCAAGGGCGTCTCCGAACTGGCGCGGATGACGCCCGAGGCGGTGGAGACGAAATACCTGGTCACCCCGGCTCGCTATCCCGAACTCGCCGCCCTGGTCGGTGAGACCAGCGACAACCTGCCCGGGGTGCCGGGAGTCGGTCCCAAGACCGCGGCCAAATGGCTCGGCCTGTACGACGGCCTGGAGAACCTGATCATTCGGGCCAGCGAGGTGAAGGGCAAGGCCGGCGACAACTTCCGCGAGCATCTGGCGGCCGTTCAGCGAAATCGGCAGATCAATGCGCTGGTACGCGACCTCGACCTCGCCGTCGGTCCCGCCGACTTCGCCCGGGTGCCGTGGGACCGGGAGAAGGTGCACGAACTCTTCGATGCGCTGCAGTTCCGGGTGCTGCGCGAGCGGCTGATGGAGACCCAGCCGGCCGACGACGAACCGGAGGGCGGGTTCGAGGTGGCCGGTGAGGTGCTGGGTCCCGACGGCGTTGCCGGCTGGCTGGCCGAGCACGCGACCGGTGCCCGTACGGGCACCGAAGTCGTGGGCACGTGGGGCAGGGGGACCGGCGACATCACCGGCCTGGCGCTGGCCTCCGAGGACGGGGCCGCCGCCTGGGTGGACACCGCCGAGCTGACGCCCGAGGCCGACACCGCCCTGGCGGACTGGCTCACCGATCCCGCCCACGGCAAGGCACTTCATGAGTCCAAGGGACCGCTACTGGCCGCCTGGGCGCGCGGCTGGAACCTCGACGGCGTCACCGCCGACACCCAGCTCGCGGCCTACATCGTCAAGCCCGACCAGCGCACCTTCGACCTGGCCGACCTCACCGTCCGACACCTCAAGCGTGAACTGCGCACCGAGGCCATCGCCCAGCCCGAGGACCATGCGCAGGACACCCTCGACTTCGGTGAGACCGATGCCGGCGAGCAGGCCGTACGGCAAGCAGCCATGATTCGTGCCCGGGCCGTGATCGACCTGGCCGGTGCGCTGGATGCCGAGCTCACCGAGCGGGGCGGGATGCCGCTGCTGCAGGACGTGGAGCTGCCACTGGTGCGCACCTTGGCCAGGATGGAGCAGCTCGGCATCGCCGTCGATGTGGATCACCTGGAGGGTCTCGAGTCGCATTTCGACACCAAGGTCCGGCATGCCGCCGATGAGGCGTACGCGGTGCTCGGCAAGGAGATCAACCTCGGCTCGCCCAAGCAGTTGCAGGCGGTGCTGTTCGACGAACTCGACATGCCCCGTACGCGCAAGACCAAGAGCGGGTGGACCACCGACGCCGACGCGCTGCAGGGCCTCTTCGAGCAGACCGAGCATCCGTTCCTGGCGCACCTGTTGGCGCACCGGGACGCGATTCGGCTCCGGCAGACCGTCGCGGGCCTGCTGGCCGCGGTGGCCGAGGACGGCCGGATCCACACCAGCTACGTGCAGACGATCGCGGCGACCGGCCGACTGTCGTCGACCGATCCCAACCTGCAGAACATCCCGATCCGCACCGAGGAGGGCCGTCGGATCCGGGAAGCCTTCGTCGTGGGTGGCGGGTTCAGTTCGCTGATGACCGCGGACTACTCACAGATCGAGATGCGGATCATGGCGCACGCCAGCGCCGACGAGGGGCTGATCGACGCCTTCAGGTCGGGCGAGGACTTCCACACCGTGACTGCGGCCCGTGTCTTCCAGATCGCCCCCGAGCAGGTCGGGACCGAGGAGCGCGCCAAGATCAAGGCGATGAACTACGGGCTGGCGTACGGGCTGAGCGCGTACGGCCTGAGCCAGCAGTTGAAGATCAGCACCGGTGAGGCCAAGGGCCTGATGGACGAATACTTCGAACGCTTCGGTGGCGTACGGGACTATCTGCGTGGGCTGGTCGCCGAGGCGCGGGGGACCGGGTTCACCGAGACCGTGCTCGGGCGTCGCCGGTATCTGCCCGATCTGACCAGCTCCAACCGGCAGCGGCGCGAGATGGCCGAACGGATGGCACTGAACGCCCCCATCCAGGGCTCGGCCGCCGACATCATCAAGATCGCGATGCTGGACGTCGAGTCCGCCCTGGCGGCGAACGAACTCAAGAGTCGGATGCTGCTCCAGGTCCACGACGAGTTGGTGTTCGAGGTCGCCGAGGGCGAGCAGCAGGCGCTGGAGGAGCTCGTACGGGACAAGATGGGCCACGCCGTCGAACTCGACGTGCCGCTGGAGGTGTCGGTCGGCGTCGGACGGTCCTGGCACGAGGCCGCCCACTGAGGGCCGTTTTCCGCCAGTTGTCGACACGGGGCAGACTGGTGCCGACCGATGCTCCAGGAGGATGCGATGACCACGACACGACTGCCCGGCCCCGTGCTGGCTCTGATCGACAAGGCCGTGCAGGCCGCCGACAAGTTGGCCGACAAGCGGATCACTGATCTTCGCCGCAAGCATCCCGACGATCGCCCCAGCCATGTGATCGGTCGGTTGGAGAAGGAGTTCACCGCCCTGGCGGTCGCCACCGGCGCCGGCACCGGTGCCGCCGCCGCGGTGCCCGGGGTTGGGCTGCCGCTGGCACTGGGTGTGGCCGGGGGTGATGCGTTGGTCTTCCTGACCGCCGCCGCCACCCACGGGCTCGCGGTGGCCCGGATCCAGGGCAGCCGCGTCGATGACATCGAACACCAGCGGACGCTGCTGCTGGGGATCCTGCTCGGCTCCAACGGCACCAAGGTCGTCCTGAACACGGCCGGCCGAGCCGGAGTGCACTGGGGTCAGGTGCTGGGGGAGACCCTGCCGGTGCGGGTGTTGAAGGAGGTCAACCGGATGCTCGGCAACCAGTTGCTGAAGCGGTTCGGCCCCCGTACGGGGGTGTTGTTCTTTGCCCGCGCCTTCCCGCTGGGGATCGGCGCCCTGATCGGCGGCGGCGGCAACCTGGCGATGGCGCGTCAGGTGATCAAGAGCACGCGCGAAGCCTTCGGCGAGCCTCCGCAGGGCTGGGACCTGGTGGCGACGAGCGCACCGGGGGCCGGCGGAGACAGCGGTCGGGACGCCACCACCGGGGTTTGACCCCCCTTCCGGCGCGCCGTAGGCTTGGGTCGCGCTGTGGCCTGCGTGACTTCGGACGGAGTAGGTCACGCTCGTACGGGTCGGATGTCATCGCGAATGCGCAATCCCTCGGCTTCTACGGACGGGGCTGCGGCGCGCCAGTCAACGTACATCCATCCCTACGGAGCCCTACTACATGACCTCATCTCTCGAGGCTGCACCCCAGGTGGCCATCGACGACTTCGAATCACCCGAAGCGTTCCTCGAAGCCATTGATGCCACCATCAAGTACTTCAACGACGGTGACATCGTCACCGGCACCGTCGTCAAGGTTGATCGCGACGAAGTTCTCCTCGACATCGGTTACAAGACCGAGGGCGTGATCCCTTCCAAGGAACTCTCCATCAAGCACGACGTCGACCCGTTCGAGGTCGTCGCCGTCGGTGATGAGATCGAGGCCCTCGTCCAGCAGAAGGAGGACAAGGAAGGCCGCCTGATCCTGTCCAAGAAGCGCGCACAGTACGAGCGCGCCTGGGGCACGATCGAGAAGATCAAGGAAGAGGACGGTGTCGTCACCGGTTCGGTGATCGAGGTCGTCAAGGGTGGTCTGATCATCGACATCGGTCTGCGCGGCTTCCTGCCCGCATCGTTGGTCGAGATGCGTCGCGTCCGTGACCTGCAGCCGTACGTCGGCCAGGAGCTCGAAGCCAAGATCATCGAGCTGGACAAGAACCGCAACAACGTCGTGCTGTCGCGCCGTGCCTGGCTTGAGCAGACCCAGTCCGAGGTGCGTCAGAACTTCCTCACCCAGCTCCAGAAGGGCCAGATCCGCAAGGGTGTCGTGTCCTCGATCGTCAACTTCGGTGCCTTCGTGGACCTGGGCGGCGTCGACGGCCTGGTGCACGTCTCCGAGCTGTCCTGGAAGCACATCGATCACCCGTCCGAGGTCGTCGCCGTCGGCGATCCGGTCACCGTCGAGGTGCTCGACGTCGACATGGACCGCGAGCGCGTCTCACTGTCGTTGAAGGCGACCCAGGAGGATCCGTGGCAGGCCTTCGCCCGTACGCACCAGATCGGTCAGATCGTGCCGGGCAAGGTCACCAAGCTCGTCCCCTTCGGCGCCTTCGTGCGGGTCGAAGAGGGCATCGAGGGCCTGGTGCACGTGTCCGAGTTGGCCGAGCGTCACGTCGAGATCCCCGAGCAGGTCGTCACCGTCAACGACGACGTCATGGTCAAGGTCATCGACATCGACCTCGAGCGTCGCCGCATCTCGCTGTCGCTGAAGCAGGCCAACGAAGGTGTCGATCCGACCGCCGAGGACTTCGATCCGACGCTGTACGGCATGGCAGCCTCGTACGACGACCAGGGCAACTACATGTACCCCGACGGTTTCGACCCCGAGACCGGCGAATGGCTCGAGGGGTACGAGGAGCAGCGCGGCGTCTGGGAACAGCAGTACGCCGAGGCGCATGCTCGCTGGGAGGCTCACAAGAAGCAGGTCGAGGATGCCGAGAACGCCGAGGTTGCCCCGGCGCCGGAGGCGACCACCGAGTCGGCCCCTTCGGCCCCCGCGGCGTCCTTCAGTGGCACCACCTCCGATGAGCCGCAGGAGGGTTCGCTCGCCTCCGACGAGGCGCTGCAGGCCCTGCGCGAGAAGCTCACCGGCGGGGGCGAGTGATTCGTAGCTGAGCCGACACAACTGAACACGCGGTACGGCCGCAGCACCCTCGTGGTGTTGCGGCCGTTGCCGTTCTCCGGCGCCGTCTGTCGAGGCGTTTGACGGCTTGAGACGAACCTTGACGTGCAACAGGTGGATTGAATAGCGTCACGAGCCGCAGCGTCGTCCCCGGAAGGTCCCATGACCCACAGCACGACCGTGGTCGCCCGTGATCATCGACGGTCTCATCCGGATCGGCATCGCGTGATCGCCTATCACCAGAGCCACCGCGACGATGAGGGGGTGGTCGATCTGTCACCGTTCGGCGACACCGCGCCGATGACCCACCTGATCGTGTCGGCCGTGCACATCATCGATGATGGCACGATCGTGCTGAACGACCACGCCGACGGTGATCCGTACCATGATCAACTCTGGCAGCAGGTCACCGGGCTGCAGCAGCGTGGCGTGCGCATCCTGGCCATGGTGGGTGGTTGGGCGCCGGGTACCACCGAGAAGCTCGATGGCCCACCGATGGAGCGCTACTATCCGCCACTGCGCGACTTCCTGACCGCACACGGCTTCGACGGCATCGACATCGATGTCGAGCAGGACATGTCGCTGGACGGGGTGATCGCCCTGATCGACCGGCTACGGACGGATTTCGGGCCGGCCTTCGAGATCATCCTCGCCCCGGTTGCCTCGGCGCTATGGGGCGGTGCCAACCTCTCCGGCTTCGACTACGAGGAGTTGTACCGCCGGCGCGGTGACACGATCGACTTCCTCAATGTCCAGCACTACTCGGGATTCGGCAGCCCTGCGACGATCGCCGATCATCAGCGGATCATCGATCGGGGCGTCATCCCGGTGCACAAGCTGGTACTCGGCATGCTCGGCCATCCCGACGATGCCCAAGGGTTCATCGGACCCGATCGGGTGGCGCAGACGGTCACCGAATTGTCCCGGCGGCATCCCGACTTCGCCGGTGTGGACGTCTGGGAGCTGTTCCGTGCGCTGCCCGGTGGGCGTGCGGACCCGACCAGGTGGGCACACCTGATGGCCGACGCGATGGCGGCCGGTGCCGACCCCTCGGTATCGATGATCAACAAGACTCCCGCATGGTTCGACCAGGCCAAGCTGGGCATCTTCGTGCACTGGGGGATCTATGCCGTGCAAGGGGTTGACGAGTCCTGGTCGTTCTTCAATGACACGATCGCCTATGACGACTACATGGCCCAGCTCGGCGAGTTCGGTGCCGAACGGTTCGACGCCGACGCCTGGGCCGAGGAGTTCGTACGGGCCGGTGCGCGGTATGCGGTGCTCACCACCAAACACCATGATGGTGTGGTGTTGTGGCCCAGCGAGGAGGCCTCCCCGCGGGTGCCGCCCGTGGCTGATGGTCCCGATGGGGGGCGCGACCTGGTGGCCCAATGGTGTGACGCCCTGCGGGAACACGACCTGCACGTCGGCCTGTACTACAGCCATCTCGACTGGACCCATCCCGACTACGCGTCGGTGCGGCCCCTCGGCATGGACGATGCCGAACGCGGCAATCGGTTCGCGGTGCCGGCCGCCGGCGCTGAGGATCCCGCCGCCTGGCGGCGATTCCAGACCTTCCATCGAGCACAGATCGCCGAGCTGATCACCTCGTACCACCCGGAGATGTTGTGGTTCGACGGTGACTGGGAACGCGATCCCGAGCAGTGGCAGATGGGGGAGCTGCGGGCCGCCATCGGCGAGTGGGATGCCAAGGTGGTCTGCAACGGCCGGATGCTGGGCGCTGGCGACTACGCCACCCCCGAACAAGGCGTACCGGTCGTTCCCCCCTCGGGGCCGTGGGAACTGTGTCTGACCCTGAACAACTCCTGGGGCTGGCAACCCGATGATCATGCGGTGAAGCCGCTCGGACGTCTGGTGCGAATCCTGGTCGAGACCGTGGCCGGTGGTGGCAACCTGCTGCTCGGGATCGGGCCCCGACCCGACGGCACGCTCGCAGCGGAGCATGTGGATCGGCTCCGTGAGCTCGGCGCATGGGTCGACCGACACGAGCGGGCCATCCGGCCGACCCGGCGCGGCCTCCCCGCGGGCTGCTTTGCCGGGCCGACCACCGTGTCTCTCGACGGTCTGCGCGTGTACCTGTTCTGCTTCGACATTCCGCGGACCGAACTCGTGGTGCGTGGGCTCGGGCCCGAAATCATCGCGGCCAGGGTCGTGGCGACCGGACAGGACCTGCCGTACGAACGCGTGGGGGGACATCTGGACAACGCAGGCTGGGACTTCGTCTCCATCGACGGCGCGTCTTCCCCCGAACTGATCGACCCGGTGTGCACGGTGGTCGAGTTGGAGCTCGGTTCCGAGCTCACCGTGCGGCTCGGCCACACACGAGACTGAGTCGGACAGCAGCGAGGAGTGGGGGAGACCTTGATCACCACGACAGTGGTTGGGCTGACCGGGGGCATCGCCTCCGGCAAGTCCGCGGTGGCCGACCTGCTGGCCGACCATGGTGCGGTGATCATCGACGCCGACGTGCTGGCCCGTGAGGTCGTTGAGCCGGGCACGCCTGGCCTGGCCGAGGTTGTGGCCCGCTTCGGTGCCGGGATTGCGCCGGGCGGACGGCTGGACCGGGCCGCGCTGGGCAAGATCATCTTCGAGGACCCGGTTGCCCGCAAGGACCTGGAGTTGATCATCCATCCGGCTGTACGGGCTCGTGCGGCCGAGTTGACCAGGGCAGCTCCATCGGGGTCGGTGGTGGTGCAGGTGATTCCGCTGCTCGTCGAGACCGGGCAGTCCGATGCCTTCGACCGGGTCGTTGTCGTCGATGTCGATCCCGACACCCAGGTGCGCAGGCTCGCCGAGCGCAACGGCCTCGACGAGAATCAGAGCCGTGCCCGGATCGCTGCCCAGGCGAGCCGTGAGGACCGGTTGGCCGCGGCTGACGACGTCATTGACAACACACGGGATCGCGCATCTCTCGCCCGACAGGTGGCTCTGCTGTGGGACACTCTGGAAAGCTGAGTGCCGCCTGACGATCACCCGTTGGCGCAAGCACGACCATCAACGGTGGCCCCTGGGGTCACGGGGACTCGAGGAGGTAAGCCGTGGAATGCCCACGCTGCAGGGCGGAGCTGCCCGAGGTGTCGCGCTTCTGTCACCGGTGCGGACAGGACATGCACGCCAAGGACTCTGCCCGGCGGAACCACTTCGCCGTCAAGCCGGATGAGCCGGTGGCATCGTTCGCGCTGATGTCGACGATCATGCCTCGGGGCGCGGCCGAACGGCCCCAGACCTACCGAATGGCGCTGCTCGCGTTCCTGGTCGTGGCCCTGGTCGCCGCCATCTTCGGCGCTGTGCCGATCGCCATCATGGTGGCCGTCGTGGCGATCCCCTTGGTCTACATCATCTATCTCTATGACGTGAACCTCTGGGACGATGCACCGATCCCGGTGACGGCCATGGCATTCGGGCTCACCTTCGTTCTCGGTCTGCTGTTCACCCTGATCTGGCAGAACTTCTTCGCCCAGCCCATCTCACTGGGCGGTGCGGGCAGCGGTTTCCAGGTCGGATCCTTCCTCCTGGTGGCGTTGGTCGTCCCGATCATTGGTGAGGCCATCCGGCAGATCGGTCCCATTTTTCTGGCCAGCCGGCCCGCCTTCGACGACCTGATGGACGGCCTCACTTTCGGCGTCATCTCCGGTGTCGCCTACTCGGCAGCCGAGACCTTGGTCATCTACTGGCCCAGCCTCACTGGCGGCATGATCGAGTGGGGCGACCCCGGCACCTGGATTGGTCTGATCTTCCTACAGGGCTTCATCAAGCCGTTGATCCTCGGCACCGCCACCGGTATCGCGTGTGCCGAGTTCTCCGGACTGGGCAAGGGATTCGACGGTTTCACCCCGCGCTACTACCGCGGCCTGATCGAGGCCGTGGCGGCCAACATCGCCTTCGGCGCCGGCCTGTACCTGATCTCCACCCTCGGGCAGCCAACCGTCGTCTCGGCCCTGTCGGTGCTCTGGGGTCTGATCGTGCTCGGCGTGTTGATCATCCGGATCCGTACGGTCCTGCATGTCGGACTGATGGAGGCTGCCCTGGAGGCAGCCGCCCGCGACAACGGTGTCGGCCCAGAGGGCGACCTCGCCTTCTGCGGGCAGTGCGAGATGCCGTTGGTGAGCGGGTCGGCCTTTTGCAGCGCCTGTGGTGCCTCCGCTCGAGGTCAGTTCGCCAAGCCTCATCGGACCGCCGTGCCTGCCGTCGCCGTCGTCGGTGCCGGAGCTGTGTCCGGTGGTGCGGCCCTTGGGCCCGTCTCGGGCAGCCCGTCGAGTGCCGACAGTCCGAACGGCAATCTCGACGAACCAACCCTCGCCATGGAGCGTCCGCTCAACTCGCCCTCGCCCGACGCAGCCTGGATTGGTGACCGCGAGCAGTTGGACGCCAGCCATCCGCCGCTGAGCGACCAGGGCGACTGGTTTGCCGGTGACGAGGAACCACCCACCGAGCCTGGAGTCGTTGACCCGTCCGGTGCCGACCCATCGAGAACGGATGGGCCGCTCGACGGCAGTGAACACGAGGGTGACGTGGACAAGGGGGACCGGGCATG
>JAKDKP010000574.1 GCA_030453285.1 Propionibacteriales bacterium | reverse complement strand
ACCGGGTCGCATCAGACTCCGCGCACCCGTCTCGTGGCAGAGTTCTTGGCATGAACCAGCCACGGACGCTGACCGCCAAGGAGTTCCAACTCACCGCAGGCGTGGCCGACTGGCGCGTCCTGGGGGCCGGGCCGAGCGCCTGGTTCACGACGCCATCACACGCTGATGGCACCCAACTGGCCGCCTTGATCGCCGAACTCGTCGACGGCCGAGAGCTGCCCGACCTCGACATCCGTGCCGACGGAGTCCGGGTCCGCCTGGTCCCCGTTGACGAGTTGAGCCAGCGGGAGGTCGACCTGTCCCGGGCAATCTCCGCGGCCGCCGAGAGCCTGGGCCTGATCGCCGATCCCACACGACTGCAGTCCCTGCAACTCGCCATCGATGCGGCGAATCCCGAGCGGCTGGCTCCCTTCTGGCAAATGGTGCTCGGCCACCACTCCCGTGGCAGGACCGACCTGATCGATCCGCTGCGCCGCCGTCCGCCGCTGTGGTTCCAGGGTCAGGACGAAGCTCGCCCGCTGCGCAGTCGACTCCATCTCGACGCGGTCGGCCCGCAATTGATCTCGTCACTGACGGTCGCCACCCTGCGGGGTGACGGGGCGCAGATCACCGATCACGGGTACTACGCCACGGTTGCCGATGCCGAGGGCAACGAGGCCGACGCCCTGCCCTTGCCGGCAGGTTCCGACCGCTGGAGCGATCCCGGGACCGAGGACTGGCGGCTGGTCTTCTCCGCGATGGCGGCCTATCGCGTCACCGACACACGCCAGGTCGTTGAGTTGATCAACGCGATTGCAACCCTGGCCGACGAAGCCGACCTCCCGCTCGGCATCGACGTACGACCGGGATGGGTGGTGCTGGACAGCGGCAAGGACGTGTGGGAGACGACCGAGGGCTACGAGCAGCTAGCCGCCCGGGTGCAGCAGGCGGCCCACGCGATGGGGCTGTCTGCCGACGACTCGGCCTGCCGGTTCACCCAGGTCGTCATCGATGCCGTCGACATTCCCGCCGTACGGGCCTTCTGGCGCTCAGTGCTGGGATACGTCGATGACCCCCGCGCGGGTGTCACCGACATCGTCGATCCGGTGGGTCTCGGCATGCCGTTCGTCTTCCAGCCCCTGGATGCCTCGGACACGGCCCGCCGTGCACAGCGGAACCGCATCCACGTCGACCTCTTCGTGCCCGACGACCAGGCCGCCGTGCGGATCGAGGCGGGCCTGGCCGCGGGTGGTCGCCTCACCCGCGACCAGGATGCGCCCCAGTGGTGGACCCTGGCCGACCCCGAAGGCAACGAGATCGACATCGCGGTGGTTCCGGGCCGCACCGAGGCGGAGGCTCAGCGGGTGGTGTAGCCGCCGTTGGCGAAGATCGTCTGTCCGGTGATCCACCAACCGTCGGTGGCCAGGAACCGTACGATCGGAGCAATGTCTTCGATCTTGGTCAACTGCTGACCCATCGCCTGCGACTTGTGGAAGTCGACGCGCTCGGGGGTCTCCTGGCCGTAGAAGAACGGCGTGTCCATCGGTCCCGGTGCGACGGCGGTCACCGAGATGCCGCGCTCGGCGAACTCCTTGGAGGCGGCCCGGGTGAAGTGCTCCACCGGGCTCTTGCCCCCGGCATAGGTGGAATAGCCGTCGGTGAAGGCGGCCAGCAGGCTGGTCACGATGGTGATGATCTTGCCGTTGTCGGCGAGGTGCGTGCCGGCGGACTTGAGGAAGAAGTACGCCGCCTTGGCGTTGACGTCGAACATCGCGTCGTACTCGTCCTCGGTGGTTTCCATGATCGGCTTGCGGAGCACCTTGCCGACCGCGTTCACCGCCACGTCGATGGTGCCGATCGCGGCCTCGGCATCGGTGAACAACTGCTCGACGTTGGCCGGGCTGGTCAGGTCGCCGGTGAGCAGTACGCCCCTGCCGCCGGCCTGCTCGACGGCGGCCAAGGTCTCTTCGGCCTCAGCCTTGCTCCCGGCCGAGTTGTAGTGGATCGCCACATTGGCACCCTCAGCCGCGACCTGGCGTGCGACCAGCCCACCCAGATTCTTGCCACCACCGGCGATCAGGACGTTCCTGTCGGCGAACTTCTTGTCCGTGGATGTGCTCATGTCTCTCCTTGGCGTATCAATGCTACGGGTTTGCATATCGTGACTACACGTTAGTGTAGCGACATGACAGTGGAAGACAACCCGGACACCAGGACGCGCCTGCTGAACGCCGCGGCCGACCTGATCGCTGCCGATCCCGGCGAGGACTTCTCCTTGCGGGCGGTCTGCGACGCCGCGGGGGTGAAGATGCCGACGCTCTACCACTTCTTCGGCAGCAAGCAGGGCCTGATCGAGGCCGTGATCGAACGTGGTTTCGACATGTACCTCGAACAGAAGGCCAGCACCGAGTCCAGTGGCGACCCGATCCGCGACATCCGGGCCGGCTGGGACGCCCACGTCG
>JAKDKP010000573.1 GCA_030453285.1 Propionibacteriales bacterium | reverse complement strand
AGACGACTGCGTACGGTGTTGATCATTACGTGTGTGTCTCGCCGTACCGGCTTGCCGGGGTGACCGCCCCGGTGGAGGAGCGGCAGACCGTGCCGGAGTCGTACGGCGGGCAGTGGTACGAGAATCCCGATCACCCGTTGGGCTTCACGTCCTCGTCGGAGTCGCAGAACAAGTACGTCTACTTCCCCGTCGGAACCAATCACTTCTCCGGTGGGGCGGTCCAGGACGGCTATGCGGCCAGCGGGCATGTGCTGTCCGACGACGTGGCCTGGCGGGACAAGCAGGAGGGGAAGTTGCCGGCCGACTTCGTGGCGTACAAGAACGCCTCGGGGGCACGGTCCTGGTTCATGTTCGATCAGGAGGTCGTGGCCCTGGCTGCCGGCGTCACCGACGACTTGTCCAGCGGCGCCCGGCGCGATCTGACCACCACTCTGGACACTCGGATCGCTGCGGTCGGCGACGAGGTCACGATCACCGGCCGGTGCCGCAACGGTCGGGACGCGACGGTCGGTGATGATCAGGATCTGGACTGGGTGCACTGGGCCAATGCGAGCAATCGGACCGCGGTCGGCTACGTGCGCCTCGACGGTGGGGCCTTGAGCGTCGGCAACACCGAGCGCTCCGGATCACAGCAGGACGTACGACAGGCGAATCCAGACACCACGGTCACCCGGCAGGTCTTCGACCTCGTACGTCACCACTCCGCGACCCACACTGAATCGCTGGCCTGGGCCATCGTGCCGAACGTGCGGGCCGAGGAGCTCACCGGCTGGGCGAGCCGGATCGCGGTACTGACCAACACCACGCAGGTGCAGGCCGTCGAGCACCGACGCCTGGGCCTCACCATGATCAACACGTTCACCGACGACGGTGGCACCGTGGGCCCGTGCCGGATCGACGGACCGGCTTCGGTGATCATCTCGCGGAGCCGCGACCGGGTGCAGATCAGCATCAGCGACCCCACGCATCGGGCGAACCGGATCGTCGTCGAGGTGCGGGGCGTTCCCCTGCGGGTCGTTGACGGCGCCAAGGAGATCACCGTCCAGCCGGCGCGCGGCGGCGTGCGGCTGGTGATCGACACCAGCTCCGGTCAAGGACGTACATTCTCGGTCACCCTCGCCGACCGCTGAGCCGAGGCAGCAGATCGGCGAATCCTGGTCTGCGGCTGTGGATGGCCGCCCCAAGGGGCCTGTGAGGTGCCACGCTGGTTCTCCGGCACCGAACAGAAGGACATGTCATGGAGAATCGTCGTCGTACACCCCTGAACGACCAGCGATGGGCAACGCGCACGGTTGTGGGTGCCGGCGGCCTCATCCTCGGGCTCCTCCTGCCCAACGTGATCCTGCCCGGACGCATCTGGGCCCTGGTCGGCACGATGGGTGCTGCTGTGGTGCTGCAGCTCCGCGGCCTCCCAGGTCGTGTTGGACGTCCTGCCACTGGGAGCGCCGCCGCGCAGGGTCATCGTCCTTGCACCGCACGGGATGGCGATGCCACCGCGCAGTCATCACCTGGTGGCGCTGCACCCGCGGCGCCTCGACACGGCCATGCCGGTCGCGGCTCCGCCGGGGCCGGGCGTGGCGGACGCCCCCCCCTGGGCGGCCGCGCCGACGTACGGGGCGGTCGCCGGGGGATACCCGCTGTTGCTGCTGTCCGCCGTCCTCGGACTGGCCGTGGGCCTGGGGATCGGCTCTGCGGTGATCCTGCTCTGATCAGCTCGGCTGCGGCTCCAGCTCGGCGGTCACGCTGACGGGCTGATCGGACTCCTGCCAGACGACCTCACCGGTGATCCGGCCGACTGCGCGCAGGTCGGCCTCGATCAGGCGCAGCCGTTCGAGGGAGGCCGCCGGGCCCGAGATGGTGGCCAGGGTGATGGGCGTCTTCATCGAGACCTTCGCCTGTGATTTGGCACCACGCAGGCCGATCAGGCCCGCCGCGAGATCGACCAGCAGAGCGGCATCGCCGGTGGTGGACAGTTCGTCGACGGTCGGCCAGGCGGCGTGGTGGATGGAGCTGTCGTGCCACCACGACCACACCTCATCGGTGACGAACGGCATGATCGGTGCGAGCAGCCGCAGCTGGACGTCGAGAGCGGTGATCAACGTGTGGTGGGCCGAGGCGGCCTGGGCCTCGCCCTGGGCGCCGTACGCGCGCTCCTTGATCAACTCGACGTAGTCGTCGCAGAACTGCCAGAAGAAGGTCTCGGCCACCTCAAGGGCACCGGTGTAGTCGTACGCCTCGAACCGTCGCGTTGCCTCGGTGATCACCTCGGCCAGACCAGCGAGCAGTGCCCGGTCCATCGGGTTGATGATCAACTCAGGATCGGCGACCGTCGTCGAGCTCATCGACAACGCGAACTTGCTGGCGTTCAACACCTTCATCGCCAACCGGCGACCGACCTTCATCTGCGACTCGTCGAAGGGCGAATCCATCCCGGGCCGGGCCATC
>JAKDKP010000572.1 GCA_030453285.1 Propionibacteriales bacterium | reverse complement strand
ATCATGATCAGCGTCGGGTTCGTGAGCACGATCCTGGTGTTCCTCGACACCGAGACCAACGCCACCGCACGCCAGGTCGCCGGACCGGTGTCGCGGGCCGACCTGGTGATCACCACCCAGGACACCACCCTCGTCGACAAGATCAACACCGCCGTGGACCGGGTCGATGGGGTCGACCGGGTGGAGCCGACGTACAGCACCTACGGATCGATCGGTCGGTCCGGGGTGGAACTCACCTCCGCGCTGCCGGACCGCCTCCAGTGGCAGGGCCTCGACGCTGGACGATGGCCCGGAGAGGGCGAGATCGCCGTCTCGACCCGATTGGCCGACTCGGCCGGAGTGTCGATCGGCGACCAACTCGCCGTGTCGAGATACGGCGAAGACTCCTCACCCCTACGCGTGGTCGGCATCCTCCCCGACTCCACCTCGCTGCTGTGTGGCTTGTCCGACCAGGCCGTGGTGGCACCAGGGTGGTTCGACCCGGCCTCGGCCAACACCGTCTGGGCAGTCACCCTCGACCCCGGCGCCGATCCGGCCACCGTCCGGCAGGCGATCGAGAGCGCCATGCCGGGCGCCTCGGTGGCCACCAGCACCGAGTACGCCCAGATGCTCGTCACCGATCTGACCCAGGGCGTCGACGTCTACCGGGCCATCCTGCTGGTCTTCGGCGCGATCGCGCTGCTGGTGTCGATGATGATCATCTCCAACACGTTCACCATCCTGATCGCCCAACGCCGCCGCCAGATCGGCCTGCTGCGTGCGGTCGGCGCTGGCGTCGGTCAGGTGCGCCGAAGCCTGCTGGGTGAAGCCTTGATCATCGGGGCGATCGGGTCGGTGCTCGGCGTGCTGATCGGAATCGGTCTGGGCGCCGCCGGGGCCGCCGCCAGCGGATCGTTGTCGGCCGGCCTGCGGTTGCCACCGTCGCTGGCGGCGGCCGGCGTCGCCGGACTGGCGATCACCGTGCTGGCCGCCCTCGTACCGGCCCTGCGGACCTCGGCTGTGATGCCGTTGGAGGCGCTGCGATCGGCACCGGAGTCGACCAGGTCCCGACCCATCGGCATGATCAGCGCGATCGGCAGTGTCGCGGTTCTCGTCGGTGGGATCGGCCTGCTGGTGTGGAGTTTCCAGATCTCCTCCCAGGTGTTGCTGGTCACCGTGGCGGGCAGCTTCCTGCTGGCGCTGGCGGTGCTGATGGCGGCACCGGTGTACGTGCCGTTGTTGATCAAGGTGCTCGGTGTCGTGCCGGCCCGGCTCGGCACCACCGGTCGGCTGGCGGCGGTGAACGCGGTCCGGAACCCTCGCCGTACGGCCGCGACCAGCCTGGCGTTGATGCTGGCGGTGGGTCTGATCGTCACCCTGCAGGTGGGGTCCGCCTCGGTGAAGGCCAGCGCGGTGAACGGCATCGACAACCGCTATCCGGTCCCGTTGATCATCTCCTCGTACGACAAGCCGTTGCCGCCCGGCCTGTCCGGGCAACTCGCCGCCGTCACCGGCGTCGGCGCCGCTACCGAGGTGATCTCGGCCGAAGGAACCATCGGCAACACCACCACCGACATCCAGGGCCTCGCACCCGACGCGTCGATGGTGATCAACGACCTCGCACTGGACGACCACACGCTGCTGGTTGGTCCGACGCAGGCGTTGGACTGGGTCACCGACGGCCAACAGGTCAGCCTCACCTCCGGCGATGTGCAGGTGCCGGTCACCGTACGAATCAGTCGCGTCGCCGACAGCGGGCCGGTCACCACGGCCGCGACTGTGCGCGCCCTCGATCCGCGGGCGAAGCTGACCGGCATCTGGTGCAGCGTTCCCGATCGCACCACCGAGGCCGCGAGGGCAACCCTGGAGCAGGTGAACAACACCGTGCCGGACCGAGCCGATGTGTCGGTCGGTGGTTCGCTGGCCGAGTCGGTGACGTTGAACGAGGTGCTGGATGCGCTGCTGCTGGTGGCGACGGTGCTGCTGGGTGCGGCCGTCGCAATCGCCCTGATCGGGGTGGGCAACACCCTCGGGCTCTCGGTGCTGGAACGGACCCGCGAGTCGGCGCTGCTGCGTGCGTTGGGCATGTATCGCGGGCAGCTGCGGGCGATGCTGGCCATCGAGGCGCTGTTGCTGGCGCTGGTCGGTGCGCTGGTCGGCATCCTCGCCGGGATCGGATTCGGCTGGCTGGGTGCCCGCGCGCTACTCGCCGAGATGGAGCAACCGGTGGTGTTTGCCATGTCGTGGCCGCAGACCGCCCTCGACGTCCTCATCGCCGCCGTGGCCGGACTCGCCGCCTCCGTACTGCCGGCCCATCGGGCCGCCCAGGCCTCCCCCACCGAGGCGCTGGCCGAGGTGTGAACCCGCTCGCGTTTCGACGCGCTCGTTCCTCGCTTGCTGAACGAACGGGAGGGCCGCTGTCCCTCGCTGGCTCAACCAAGACAAGGCGCCACCAGGTCGATGGTTGAGC
>JAKDKP010000571.1 GCA_030453285.1 Propionibacteriales bacterium | reverse complement strand
GACCCCCCGTTGGCGAGGTGCTCGACCAGTCGTTCGATCTCGTCGTCGCCGGCCTGGACGTCGGCCAGGCCGGCCGCGATCGCGGTCCCGCCGTCGACGGTCGCCCCGGTCAGGGCGAGATGGGTGCCGAGCTGGCGCGGAGCCCTGGACAGCAGGAAGGTGGCACCCACATCGGGAAAGAAGCCGATGCCGGTCTCGGGCATGGCGATCCTGGACTGCTCGGTCACCACGCGCAGGGTGGTGTAGCCGGCCACACCGATGCCGCCGCCCATCACGATGCCGTCCATCAGCGCCACGGTGGGCTTGCGGTACGAAGCGATGGTGGCGTTCAGCCGGTACTCCTGGTCCCAGAAGTCCATGGCCGTCCGGTCGCCGGTGGTGATCGCGGTGTACATGGCGCGGATGTCGCCGCCGGCGCACAGGCCCCGATCGCCGGCCCCATCGATCAGCAGACAGCTGATGGCGTCATCGCCGGCCCACTCGGTCAGTTGAGCTCCGATCGCCTGCACCATGGCCAGATCCAGGGCATTGATTGCCGCCGGACGGTTCAGCCGGATGCGTGCCAGGCCGCGATCCCGACCGAACAGGACCCCGTCGCCGTGGCCGTCGCGGGGGGCAAAGTTGATCATGGTTCCTCACAGGTCGTAGTCGACAACCACCGGTGAGTGGTCGCTCTTGCGGGCCTCGTACGTTGGCTCCCGGTCCGTGCCGCCGACAACGGCGGCCGCCGCCAAAGCGGGACTGGCCAGTTGATGATCGATCCGCCACCCCGTGTCGTTGGCGAAGGACTGACCTCGCCAACTCCACCAGCTGTACGGACCGTTCGTGTCGGGGTGCAGCATACGGACCACATCGATCAGCGTGCGTGGGCTCTGGATCGAGGCGATCCACGCGCGCTCCTCGGGCAGGAAGCCCTCCGACCTCCGATTGGTGCGCCAGTTACGTAGATCGAGCTCGGTGGGGGCGACGTTCCAGTCACCGATCACCAAGAACTCCCGCCCGGCGCGCTGGGCGCCGCGCCGTGCCCGGGTGAGGTAGCTGCGAAAGTGCCGGCAGAACCGCATCTTGCGTTCGTACTTCGATCGCGAGGCCTCGTCTTCGTACGGGGTGCCCCCCTTGGGCAGGTACAACGAGCCGACCGTCAGGTCCGGCCGCCCCTCGCCGAGGTCGAGATCGACCTCGATGTAGCGCCCCTCGCGGTCGAACTCGCGACTGCCGGTGCCCAGCCGTACGGCGGTCGGCGCGGTCCGGCTCAGCACGGCGACTCCGTTGCGGCCGGGAATGTCTCCGAGGTGGTGGCTGACGTGATAGCCGTCCAACTCAGGCACCTGGTCGGCGGGGCAGCGCATCTCTTGCAGGCCGACGACGTCGGGACGACGATCTTCGAGCCAGTCACGCATGCCGCGGCCTACGGCGGCGCGAATACCGTTGACGTTGACACTGGCCACGCGCAACCGACCGGGCCGGGGCGCCCCGACGAAGGGTGTCGTCACCTCAGCGGTAGTTGACGAACTGGACGGCGAAGTCGTAGTCGGCGTCGTTGATCAACTTCTGCACGGCCTGCAGGTCGTCGCGTTTCTTGGAGCTGACCCGCAACTCGTCGCCCTGAACCTGCGCCTTGACTCCCTTGGGGCCCTCGTCGCGGATCAGCTTGGACACCTTCTTGGCGTTCTCGGTGCTGATCCCCTCGGCCAGGCTGGCGGTGATCTTCCAGACCTTGCCGGACTGGCGAGGATCACCGGCATCGAGGGCCTTCAGGCTCACCTGGCGGCGGACCAGCTTGGACTCGAACACGTCGAGCACAGCCTTGACCCGCTCCTCGGAGATGGCTTCCATCTCCACCAGTTCCCCCGACCACTCGATCTTGGGGTCGGTGTTGCGGAAGTCGAATCGCTGCCGGATCTCCTTGGCGGCCTGGTTCAGAGCATTGTCGACCTCCTGGCGGTCGACCTTGCTGACCACGTCGAACGAGCTCTCCGATGCCATCTTGTCCCTCCTCCGGTGACGAGCTCCGACATGGATCACCGGAGCAAGTCACCCATTATGGTCATCGGGGCCGCCCGAGGCGAGGCGTGGCGGTCGCGCTCCGTGGCGCGCCCGGTGAATTGGTCGGACCTCGCGGGGTCTTGCTATGGTTCTCCCCGGCCACGTTGCGTGGCCGCACCCCGGCAGGTTGCCCGAGCGGCCAAAGGGAACGGTCTGTAAAACCGTCGGTTATGCCTACGTTGGTTCGAATCCAACACCTGCCACCCACTGATGATGACCCGGCCCCAGCGGCCGGGTCGTTCGGGTGTGGTGCCGTCTGCTCCTCCTACGCCTTGCGGCATGATCGTTGCGACGTGGCGAGCAGTTGGTGCGCCCGGCGGGCGGAACTTCGCCCGCCACGTACGCCAACTGGCCGCCACGTGTGGGCAGCGGCAGGAGGGGGTCAGCTCGTTTTGCGCACCCGATCAC
>JAKDKP010000570.1 GCA_030453285.1 Propionibacteriales bacterium | reverse complement strand
CTGGAACGGGTGTTCGCCCCGGCGCTGCACATCACGGCCCCCACCCCTCGGGCGATCGAGCTGCTGGAGGCCCGTACGAAATTGACCGGCGAGGCGTTGTCCAACGGCATCGATCCGACGAGCTATCGCCGGGCCGCCGAGAAGGGCGAGTCCGAGATCCCCACTGTGCTGTTCGTCGGGCGCCTGGACCAGGAGAAGAGGGTCGATGAATTGATCAAGGCCTTCGCCCAGCTCTCGCCGGACGTCCCGGCCCGGCTCGAGATCGTCGGCGACGGATCGTGTCGTGAGGAGTGGAAGACGTTGGCCCAGCAAGTGGGACTGACCGCCGACCGTGTCACGTTCCGCGGCTACATCTCCGAGGAGGAGCTCGTCGAGGCGTACGGGCGCTGCGCGATCTTCTGCATGCCCGGTATCGCCGAACTGCAGAGCCTGGTCACCCTGGAGGCGATGGCGGCCGGCAAGCCGGTCGTCTGCGCCGATGCGATGGCGCTGCCCCACCTGTGCCGTCCCGGCCAGAACGGCTGGTTGTACGAGCCGGGCGACGTGGGCGAACTGACCCTCCGGTTGTCCACCCTGCTTGGCGACAAGGCGATGCGGGCACGTTTTGGTCAGCACAGCCAGCAGATCGCGAATCGGCACAGCATGGCCGACACCCTCGACCGGTTCGAGGAGATCTACGCCGACGCTCTGGGGCTGTCCGACTTCGCCGAGGACACCGAGGCCGCGGCCTGAGCTCCGGACTCGGCGGCGGTCAGAGCAGGGACAACTCGATCCAGGTGGTCCGCTCCTGACCGGCGGTCACCCAGATCGAGGTCGATGAAATGCGTCGTGCGTCATGCACACCCTGCCGCGGCCAACTCGTGCTGGGCGACAGCGCCAGGTAGTAGCTGCCGAGGAAGTGCGGGAAGGCATCCTGCCCGCCGGCGTCGAGCTCGTACCAGCAGAACGGCATCTGCTCACCGTCCCAGGTCAACTCGACCGCCAGATCGAGCTCCGGGTTGCGGAGAGTGGCCTTCGGCTCGGAGAAGTCGCTCAGATATGCCTTGCGGGTCAGCGCGGCATCGGCAGCCACCGACTTGCGCAGGTTCACCACGCCCGAGTTCCCCTGGGTGCGCGGCCACGGCATGACGTCGTCGTAGCCGACCGAGTGGGTGGTGTCGGGGTCGGGACGGACGACCGATGCTCCGGTCGTCAGCGTGGTCGTCGGCGAGAGGAGGGGGGCGCCGAAGCAGAGTTCCTGGGCCCACATCACCTCCACGTCCTGGCCGCTCTCGTTGCGCACCGTCTCGCTGACTCGTACGCGCGGGCCGTCCAGCCGAACCGTACGGGTGAGGCGGATCGGCATCCGGGTGAGCCGGGTGCTGAGGGTGACGCCGATGCCATCGTCGACAGGCGTCACGTCGTACGGGGCCAGGCAGGCCTCACCGTCGGTGCCGAGGTCTGCCCCGTACAGCGTGACGTTGCGGCCCGAATTGGGAAACAGCGTGCGCCAGCCGCCGGACCAGTTCTCGGTGGCCGAGGTCGAGGCGGTGGCCGGCGGGCGAACCGTCCCGGGCGGCAACACTCCCCACGGTGCCTGCCACAGCAGTTCGAGGCCGTCGCTGACGCGTTGCAGGCTGGTGATCGCGCCGCCGCGCCCGGGCAGGAAGGTGAGCCTCAAGTCATCGTTCGCCAGGTTCGTTCCGGTGGCTGGGGTCGTTCCGGTGGCTGGGATCGTCATGGTCGCTTTCGTCGGGTCAGGGTACGGCGGGGTCGGGGTACGAGGGCGCCGCGTGGGTGTCACGCCTTGATCGAGATCGCTGCCGCGGTACGGCCCTGCTGCGGATCGAGCATCAGCAAGGTGACATTCCCCTCGGGAACTCCGTCGAAGCGGGTCCAACCCGACACATCGTTGCCCGGTTCGGCGGTGTCGTAGTCGATCGCGGGACGATCCAGCGGAGGGCTGTTGTAGTAGTCGAGGGTGTCCTTGTCGAACAGGGCGAACTGGTCGGCGCTGATCGACTCGCTGCCCTGCTCACAGACGACCCGGAGTTCGATCAGCACGGTGGTGTCGTTGCGTTCGTGATTGACCACCTCCAGCAACCCGGACTGGCAGTCCTGGGTCTCGAATCGCGCCTGGTTGTCCGGAAGCGGTCGAGCTGTCTCCTGCGGACGCGGGGTTTCGGTTGGTGCGGCCCTTTCGGCGATGTCGGCGCGGACCGAGACGACGGCACCGATCACCAGTCCCAGCAGTGCGATCACCACCACGGCCGAGACGAGGATCACCGGCAGTTTGGACTGCGGCGGCTTCTCCGGCGCACCGAGTGTGGTGCGAGGATCCCGGCCAGTGGTGATCGGCTGCTGCGGCTCGGTGGAAGTACCGATCGGGCGCAGCGGGTCGTAACCCGAGGCGTGGGTCGGCCCGAACCCCGGCCCTCGTGGGTCACCCTGGTGACCGGGGCCGTACGTGGGCGGTGCG
>JAKDKP010000569.1 GCA_030453285.1 Propionibacteriales bacterium | reverse complement strand
CTCAAGATCGAATACACCCCGATCACCAGTGCCCAGTTCGTGCAGAAGATCACCGCCGAGTTCATCGGCGGTGCCGGACCGGACGTGATGTACATGTACGACGACACCCTCGCCAGTGCGGTGGAGGCCGAATGGCTGCGACCGTTGGATGATCTCCCCGGCATCGCCGAGATCTACGACGCCGCGTACCCGGTGAACAGGGCCGCCATGAGCTATGGCGGTCAGCGGTACGGGGTGCCCTACTACACCGACAACCAGGCGTTGGTCTACAACGCCGAGATTCTCTCCAAGGCCGGATTCCGCAAGCCGCCGCGCACCCTGGACGAATTGGAGGCCCAGGCGATCAAGATCAAGGACAAGGGGTTGCTGGACTTCCCGATCGGCATTGCCGCCCAGCTTCAGGACACCGCGGCCACCTGGATCTGGGCGCTGGTGTACGCGAACGAGCAGGACATGTTCGATGAGCGGGCCAAGCCGATCATGAGCCAGTCAGGGTCGGCCATGACCGGTGTGCTGGAGTGGTTGCGTCGTGCCTCGCTGGAGTCCAAGGTGATCGACCCGGCCGCGGTCCAGACCCTGCCGGTCCCGGCCGACAATGCCCTGATGGCCGGGCAGTACGCCTTCATGTTCGCCGCCCGCTACGGCGCCCGGAAGTACAACAACCCGGAGAAGTCCCCGATGGCCGGCAAGATCAAGGTGGCCCACATCCCCGGCCTGGAGTCGTCCACCCGCGGCACCGTCGGCATCACCCGGATGTACTGCCTGAACGCGCAGACGAAGCTGTTGGACCCCTCGGTACGCCTGATCAACTATCTGGGTGGGTTCGATGAGCAGGGCGAGCCGTACACCGCCAAGTTCTGGTTCGCCGAACAGGGCCTGGGCTTCCCCTTTCCGGAGTTGGCCAAGGATGGCAGCATCCAGCGAGCGCTCAAGAAGTGGATCGATCCGCAGGTGTACGAGGAGCTCGCCGAGAGCGCGGTGGCCAGGAGCCTCACCGCTGCACCGTGGTACAACGAGTTCGAGACCGTCCTGCAGTCGACCCTGCAGGAGGTCTTGATCGGTGATCGCAGCGTCACCGAGTCGACCGCACACCTGGATGCCTCCGCGCTGACTTTGGCCAAGAAGTACGAGTGAGGTGATCATGAACGACACCCGACGTGCCTATCTGCTGAACGCCCCAGCCCTGATCATCCTGCTGTCCCTGGTGGCGTTTCCGATCGGCTACTCGTTCTGGGTGAGCCTGCAGCGGCAGAACCTGAAGCGGCCACGAGCAACCAGGTTCGTCGGTCTGGACAACTACATCTCCATGTGGCAGGACCCGACCTTCCTCAGTTCCCTTCGCACCACCGCCTTGTTCGTGGTGCTGGTCGTCGCGATGACCGTGGTGCTGGCGATGGCGCTCGCCCTGGTGCTGAACGAAACCTTCCTCGGGCGGGGCGTGCTGCGGTCCCTGGCACTGTTGCCCTGGGCGATGCCGGGTGTCGTCAACGGACTGATGTGGCGCACGATCTTCGACGCCAAGACCGGTGCCCTGAACGGGGTGCTGTCCGGACTGGGCGTGATTGATCAATACCAGGCCTGGCTGTCGTCCCCCAGCAGCGCGTTCCTGCTGACTGCGCTGGCCCAGGTGTGGAACACGCTGCCGTTCGCGGTCATCCTGCTGCTGGCGGGGCTGTCGACGATTCCGCAGGACCTGTACGACGCCGCCACCGTCGACCGGGCCGGCACGTTCGGCCGGTTCTTTCAGGTGACCATGCCGTGGTTGATGCATCCCTTGTTGATCGTGCTGATCCTGGAGACGATGAACAGCTTCCGCGCCTTCGACATGATCTACGTGCTGACCGGTGGCGGTCCCGGTGATGCGACCCAAGTGATCGCGGTGCTGAACGTCCGGACGGCGCTCACCTACACCGATTTCGGGCTCGGCAGCGCCTACTCGTGGATGATCACCTTGTTCACCCTGGTGATTTCCATCGGCTACGTGATGGCCCTGTACCGGAAAGGAAACTTCGAGGTATGAGCACCGTCCCTTTGAGGTATCGACTGCCGATCAAGAAGATCGTGGTGTACGTCGTCGCGCTCTTCTTCGCCGCCTGGTTGCTGCTGCCGTTCTTTCGGATCGTGACGATGAGCTTCATGAACGAACCCGACGCGATCTCGGTACCCCCGCAGTGGACCCCGACCGATCCGACCCTTGGCAACTACCTCAGCTTCGCCCGCCCGGACGAGGGGCAGGTGCTCGTCGGTGGGCGCGCGGTGCAGGAGACCCCGTACGCGCTGCGCAACTCCGCGATCATCGCGATCTCGACCGCCGTGTTGAACCTCGTCATTGCCGTGCCCGCGGCGTACGCCTTCTCCCGGCTCACGTTTCGGGGCTCCAAGGTGCTGCTGATCGGCTACCTGGTCACCAGGATGGTGCCCAGCATCGCGATCATCATCCCCTTCTACCTGATGATGCGCAGCTTCGGG
>JAKDKP010000568.1 GCA_030453285.1 Propionibacteriales bacterium | reverse complement strand
ATCGGGTCGTTCGTTCGATCTCGACACCGTGCGCTACGGCAAGATCATCTTCATGGCCGACGCGGACTCCGACGGGGCCCACATTCGTACGTTGTTGGCCACCTTGTTCTTCAAGTACATGCAGCCGCTGGTCGCGGCTGGTCGGGTCTACACCGCCGTCCCCCCCTTGCACCGCTTCGAACTGTCCAACCCCAGGAAGGGCATGGAGAAGTACGTCTACACGTATTCCGACGCGGAGTATCAGCGCAAGGCCGCCGAGCTGACCAAGAAGGGCATCCGGTTTGCCGAACCCCAACGCTACAAGGGATTGGGTGAGATGGATGCTGACCAGTTGGCCGACACCACGATGAATCCGCGGCATCGACTCCTGCGCCGGATCACCGTTGACGATGCGCTGGCTGCCGAGCAGACCTTCGAGATGTTGATGGGCAATGACGTCGGCCCGCGCAAGGAGTTCATCGTCGACGGTGCGTACGCCCTGGACGCCGATCGGATCGACGCCTGAGAGCTTGGCAGCTTGCACCCCCCGAAGGCATGAGCAGAGGAAGAGGACGAGAGACCACCCATGGCCCGCAAGAAGGCGACCGCCGAACCCGACGACTTCACCGAACGCATCCTCGACGTCGACGTCTCCTCGGAGATGCAGGACAGCTTCCTCGAGTACGCCTATTCGGTGATCTACTCCCGGGCCCTGCCCGATGCCCGGGACGGGCTGAAACCGGTCCAACGCCGCATCCTGTACACGATGGACGAGATGCGAGTCCTGCCCGACCGCGCGCACGTGAAGTGTGCCCGCGTCGTCGGCCAGGTGATGGGTCAGCTCCACCCGCACGGTGACACCGCCATCTATGACGCCCTGGTCCGGACCGCGCAGCCGTGGAACCTGCGTCTGCCGATGGTCGACGGCCACGGCAACTTCGGATCGCTGGACGCCGGACCGGCGGCGATGCGCTACACCGAGTGCCGCATGGCGCCCTCGGCGTTGGCGATGACCGCCGGGTTGGACAACGACACCGTCGACTTCAAACCGAATTACGACGGCAAGGAGGTCGAGCCGGTCGTCCTGCCGGCCGCCTTCCCGAACCTGCTTGTGAACGGGGCCACCGGCATCGCGGTCGGCATGGCCACCAACATCGCCCCGCACAATCTGGTCGAGGTGATCCAGGCACTCCGGCACCTGCTCAAGCATCCGAAGGTCGAGCTGGACACCCTGATGCGGTTCATCCCCGGACCCGATCTGCCGGCCGGTGCCAAGATCATCGGGCTCGACGGGATCGCCGACGCGTACGCCACCGGCCGCGGGTCGTTCAAGATGCGGGCGACCACCCGGATCGAGCAGGTTTCCCCACGGCGCAAGGGAATCGTGGTCACCGAACTGCCGTACATGGTCGGTCCGGAGAAGATCATCGAGCAGATCAAGATCCTGGTGGGCAACAAGAAGATCCAGGGCATTGCGGACCTGAAGGACCTGACCGACCTGGCCAACGGCCTGCGCCTGGTGATCGAGATCAAGAACGGTTTCAACCCCGAGGCCGTGGCCGAGCAACTGTTCAAGCACACCAAGCTCGAGGACTCCTTCTCGATCAATGCGGTGGCCCTGGTCGAGGGCCAGCCGCGCACCATGACGTTGATCGAGATGCTGCAGGTCTACCTGCAGCACCGGTTGGACGTGGTGCTGCGTCGGAGCAGGTTCCTGCGGGGCAAGGCCGAGGACCGACTGCACCTGGTGGACGGGCTGTTGATCGCGATTCTCGACATCGACGACGTGATCGCCATCATTCGTTCCTCCGACGACGTCGCCGCGGCCCGGAAGCGATTGATGGAGGTCTTCGACCTGTCCGAGACGCAGACCAATTACATCCTCGAGATGCCGCTGCGCCGGTTGACCAAGTTCAGCAGGATCGAACTGGAGTCCGAACGGGACGACCTCCGTACGAGGATCGACGAACTGACCTTGATCATCGACGACGAGGACCAACTGCGCACCGTGGTCGGCAACGAATTGGCCGAGGTGGCCAAACAGTACGGCACTCCACGGCGTACGGTGCTGCTCTCCTCGGCCGGGGTGCAGACCAGCTCGGCGGCCGCACCGCTCGAGGTTGCCGACGATCCGTGCTGGGTGCTGATGTCTTCGGCCGGGCTGTTGGCCCGCACCGACAGCGCCGATGCCCTCCCGGCCAGCTCGGGGCGCGCCAACCACGATGTGGTCACCTCCGCCATCGGGTGCACCGCCCGCGGCGACCTGGGTGTGACCACCAGTGCGGGACGGTTGATCAAGATCAACGCCGTCGATCTGCCGGTCGTGCCGATCACCTCGCAGGCGCCGAATCTGTCCGGGGGAGTGCAGATCTCGGAGTTGATCACCCTTGAGGCCGGCGAGATGGTGCTGTGTCTGACGTCGCTGGCCACCGACGCACCCGGTCTGGCGCTGGGCACTGAACGCGGGGTGGTGAAGCGAGTCAATCCCGAG
>JAKDKP010000030.1 GCA_030453285.1 Propionibacteriales bacterium | reverse complement strand
GCTATCCCGGCAGCGTCGGCGTCGTTGACCAGGAAGACGTCACGGCCGAGTTCGGCCTCGAAGAGCGCTTCGGCCGCATAGTCGATCCACGACTTGTGGATGTTGGCTGCCGACTTGGTGATGCCGCCCTTGACCACGGCTGGCACGGTGATACCGATCGGGCCGTCACCGATCTGACCGGCGAAATGATCAACGATCTCGGCGACCACCGTCACGACGTTCTCGGGGGTGGACTTCTTGGGGGTGGCGATCTTGAAACGTTCGGTGGCGAACTCGCCGGTGGTGAGGTTGACCGGTGCACCCTTGATGCCGGAGCCGCCAATGTCGATGCCCAGCACCGGTCCAGTCGTCTGTCCACTCATGGGCCGAACTCTACTGACCGCGGCTGCGGGCCTGCCAGGCCGAGGCCACCATCTCGTCCAGACTGTGCCGCATCGTCCATTCCAGATCGCGCGCGGCCAGGTCGCCGCCGGCGACGATCCGTGCCGGGTCGCCGCTCCTGCGGGATGCGATCTCGGGGGTGAAGTCGATCCCGGTGGTGCGGGCGATGGCGTCCATGATCTGCCGCACCGAGACCCCGTCGCCCGAACCGAGGTTGTACGCGGCCTCGAGTCGATCACCGGCGGCGAGTCGACCGGCGGCCACTGCATGGGAGCGCGCCAGGTCGGCGACGTGGATGTAGTCCCGCACACAGGTGCCGTCAGGAGTGGCGTAGTCATCGCCGTTGATCCGCGGCGTCCGACCGGACAACAGCGCCTCGAACACCATCGGGAACAGGTTGTGCGGTGAGGTGTCGTACACCTCGTCAGTGCCGGAGCCGACCACATTGAAGTAGCGCAGCGAGGTGTGGTCCAGCTCGGTGGCCCTGGCTTGGTCGGCCAGCAGCCACTCCCCGATCAACTTGGACTCCCCGTACGGGCTCTCGGGTGCCTTCAGGGTGTCCTCGGTGACCAGGTCGACATCGGGCGTGCCGTACACCGCCGCACTGGAGGAGAAGACGATCCTTGGCACGCCCGCCGACTCCATGGCCTGCAGCACCGATGCGATCCCGGTGACATTCTGCTCGTACGTGTGCAGCGGTCGCTGGACCGAGACCCCGGCGTACTTGAACGCGGCGACGTGGACAACACCGGTGACCCGGTGCTCGACCAGCGCCTTCTCGACGGTGGGTGTGTCCAGGATCGAAGCCTCGACGAACGGCACCCGATCGGGGACGAAGGCGCGATGGCCACTGGACAGGTCATCGACCACCACCGCTGGCAGGTCGGCATCAAGCAGGGCACGGACGACGTGGGCGCCGATGTAGCCAGCGCCTCCGGTGACGAGCCAGGTCATGGGTCTCCTCGGGTCTGTGCAGCTCGGACTCGCACGGTGAGTGCGTCAGCCTAGGCGATCGGTGCCACCTGGCGAGTCGGTGGGATCACCGTCGGCGGTTGTTGGTGTTCGAGGTTGCCCGATGTCCACCATCAGGCGTGCGACACAACCGGGACGTTTTCGGTTCAGAAGGACCGATCCGGCGCTCTGCGGACCGAAAACGTCCCGTTTGTGATCGTCCGCGCTCAGGCCGAGGCTCGACCGATGAAGTCGAGCGCGGCCTGACTCGGACCGCCGTGCTGCTGCTCGAGCTGCTCGGCGTTGTCGGCCTGCATCGCGAACAGCGCATCGCGTAGCCCGTCGTCGCCGCCGTGGAACGCGGTCAGCAGTTCCTGCCACTCGCGGGCCAACTGCTGCCCCTGCTCGGACTGCGGGTCGGTGCCGTCGGCGACGGCCCGGTCGACCTTGGCGATCAGCACCGGCCAAGCCTGCTGGACCTGGTGGATGTGGGCATCGCCCACCTGCTGACGCCGGGCGTCGAGCGCAGCGATCTGGTCGCTGTCGAAGTACTTCTGCATCGTTTCGTCGGACATGGTGACCTCCTTGATCAGTTGCAGGAAGTCAGTGGCGGTGGGACGCCGCTGCTGGTCGAGCAGCGTGGTGAGCCGTACGCATGTGCGTTGCAGCTCGCGGATGTGACCATCGAGCACGTCACGGTGCGCGGCCAGAACCCGCGACCAGTCCGCCCCCTCATCCAGCACGGAGGCAATCTGGTCCAGTCCCAGTCCGAAACGCCGCAGCGCGATCACGCGATAGAGCCGGTCGACGTCCTGCTCGTCGTACAACCGGTGCCCCGCCGCTGTTCGGTGGGACGGTCGTATCAGGCCCAGCTCGTCGTAGTGGTGCAGCGTACGGACCGTCAGCCCGGTTTCCCGGGCCAGTTGGCCCACCTTCCACACCTCGTCGGTCATCGTTCCACCTTCGGTCGTGACTTCCTGCGTACGAACTCGGTGTCCGTACGCCAAGGACGCTAGGACCTCACGCCACGTGAGGATCAAGTCCAGTCTCGTCCAGGGGTGTCACAACCGGGGTCATCTCGGTCCGTGACCACCGAAACCGGCCACTGGTGACCGAATGCGTCCCGGTTGTGATCGTGGACTGGTTGTCGTGCGGTCGTGTGGGCAGCAGACTGAGGTGATGCGCAAGGCACCGGAGCAGGACCAGGGCGATGAACGGCTGGAGGTCGGCGAGCCGGAGGTCAGTGCGGCCGGCGCGCCGGCGGTGTTCCATGCGATGGAGCAGGGGATCGAGCAGATGGGCGTCGTACGGACCGGGCGGACCCTGCTGCGTCTCAACCAGAAGTCCGGGTTCGATTGTCCTGGGTGTGCCTGGCCCGATCCGAAGAATCGCCACGTCGCGGAGTTCTGTGAGAACGGGGCGAAGGCGGTCGCCGAGGAGGCCACGAAACGTCGGATCACCAGCGACTTCTGGGCCGAGCACCCCATCAGCGACCTCGCCACCCGTTCGGACCACTGGCTCGGACAGCAGGGGCGGCTCACCGAGCCGGTGATCAAGAAGCCAGGCAGTGATCACTACGAGCCGATCGAGTGGGACGAAGCCCTCGACGTGATGTCCAGTCAGCTGCAGGCCTTGCCCGACCCGGATGAGGCGATCTTCTACACCTCCGGCCGGACGTCCAACGAAGCGGCCTTCACCTACCAACTGTTGGCGCGGGCGCTAGGCACCAACAACCTGCCGGACTGCTCCAACATGTGCCACGAATCGTCGGGGGAGGCCCTGCACGAGACGATCGGCATCGGCAAGGGCACGGTCAGCCTGGCCGACTTCGACGTGGCTGACCTGATCTTCGTCGTTGGGCAGAACCCGGGCACCAACCATCCGCGGATGTTGAGCGCACTGCAGGCGGCCAAGAAGAACGATGCCCGCATCATCGCGGTGAACCCGTTGCCTGAAGCCGGCCTGATGCAGTTCAAGAACCCGCAACAGGTCGGCGGTTGGCTGGGCAGTGGGACCGAACTGGCTGACGAGTTCTGCCAGATCAGACTGAACGGTGATCTCGCCTTCTTCCAGGGCATCGGCAAGCTGCTCCTGGAGGCCGACGCCGTACGGGGTGACGTACTTGATCATGGGTTCCTTGATCGGTCCACCGCGCGATTCGATGAGTACGCCGCCCACCTGGCCAACCTCGACTGGGACGAGGTGGATCGTGCCACCGGGCTACCGCGAGAACAGATCGAGAAGGTTGCCGAGATGGTGATCAACTCCAAGCGGGTGATCGTCTGTTGGGCAATGGGACTCACCCAGCACAAGAACTCGGTGCCGACGATCATGGAGATCACCAACTTCCTGCTGCTGCGCGGCAACATCGGGCGCCCCGGCGCCGGAGCCTGCCCGGTCCGTGGGCACTCCAATGTGCAGGGCGACCGGTCGATGGGCATCTACGAGAAGCCTCCCGAGGAGTTCCTGGACAACCTCGATGCCCGATTCATGATCAACGCACCGCGCGAGCACGGTTTCGACACCGTGGCGGCGATTCGCGCGATGCGTGACGGCGCCGCTTCGGTGTTCATGGGGATGGGAGGCAACTTCGTACGGGCCACGCCCGACACCAGAGTCACCGAACAGGCGCTGGCCGGGATGGAGCTGACGGTCAACGTGTCCACCAAGTTGAACGGCACCCATGCGCACCCGGGACGGACCTCGATCATCCTGCCCACCCTGGGCCGGACCGAGCGGGACCGGCAGGCCGGCGGGGACCAGTTCGTCACCGTCGAGGACTCGATGAGTGTGGTGCACCGGTCGCAAGGAAACCTTCCGCCCCCGAACAACGACATCCTCTCGGAGATGTCGATCATCACGCATCTGGGCGAACGGGCGACCGATGCGGGGATCGACTGGCAGGCGATGCGGGAGAACTATGACGTGGTGCGTGATCACATCGCTGCCGTGGTGCCCGGCTGTCACGACTACAACGAGCGCGTACGGCGGCCCGACGGCTTCCTGATGCCCAATCCACCCAGGGATCGGCGCGTCTTCACGACCGACACCGGCAAGGCGAACTTTGCGGTCAACTCGCTGGAGGTGCTGCATGTGCCGCCGGGTCGACTGATCCTGCAGACCGTCCGATCCCATGATCAATACAACACCACCATCTATGGTCTGGACGACCGCTACCGTGGCATCTCCCAGGGGCGCCGGGTGGTATTCGTCAACCCCGATGACCTGGCAGAGCTCGGGTTCGCCGACGGCGACCTGGTCGACCTGATCAGCGAGTGGCAGGACACCGAACGTCGCGCCGAGTCCTTCCGGATCGTCTCCTATCCGACCGCTCGCAGCTGCGCCGCTGCCTACTTTCCCGAGGCGAATGTGCTCGTCCCCCTCGACTCCACCGCCGAGCGCAGCAACACCCCGACCTCGAAGTCGATCATCATCCGTCTCGAGCCCGCCCCCGACCGGGAGGCGCCTCGCAACTGACGTTGCCGACCTCACACGCTTGCTCAACGATCGAAAGGCTCGCGCTCGTCCCTCGCTGGTGCGGCGAACGAGCGGGGTGCAGCTCGGCGGCGTGGCCACGGGTGCCAGACCCGATGCCCGTCGGGGATCAGTCGGGCAGCTCGCTCGGCGGCCAGGTCGGACAGCTCGGTCAGGAGGGCGGCCCCGCTGTGCTGCGGAAAGGTGTTTCCCACTTCGACCGCGGAGCGACCGGGCCCACCGTGCTGGCGGTCGGCGATGACGTGCTCGGCAAAGCCTCCGGCGACGATGTCGAAGACCCTCCCGGTGAGTTGATCAACCATGCCGAGAAGGGATTCGTCACAGGCGTCGCAGGTGCAGGTCGGTATCGGTTGCGCGTACAGGGCTCCGGCGTGCAACCAGATCAACGGGTGGATGGTCATCACGAAGGTCACCGCGGCGCACCGATCGTCGGCAGGTGTCACGCGTACCGCGCGATGCATCTCGGTCAGATCCGGGGGAGCGGACAGCACCGTGGCCAGCTCGACTCCTTCGGTCACGGTCACCGCGAAGTGCGCTGCCAGATGCGCCACCACGGCATCGGCCACCTCGCGCAGTGGCGCAAACCGCTCGGGGTGCGAGTCGCGGGAGTACCAATCCTCCGGCGGCATCCCCGGGCACCGTTCTCCGTACCGCACCGGCGCTCCGTCCTCGATGAAGGTCGGTTCACTCAACGCGGGTGGTCGATACCCGTCTCGTACGGCCGCGACCTGTTCGTCGTGCAGCGCCAACAGATCGTGTGGTGTGTCGACGTCCTGTGCGGTGGCGCCGGTCGGGTCGACGAGGTTGGTACGGGGCAGGTCATTGGCGAGCCGGCGCAGGCTCTGCCCGGCCGGATCGCCAAGGGTGGCCAATCGTTCGGCCAGCAGGTCAGTGCGCCAGGCAGCACACAGCCACTGCGGTTGGCCGTCGCCGTCGACAAAGCAGGCCAGCCCGGTCTCGTCCGCCGCCGTCACCAGTCGAGTTAGGTGCTCATGGGTGATCCGGGGCAGGTCGCCGGCCAGGAGCACGATCACGTCGGTGGCTGGCAGCTGTCGTACGCCTTCGGCCACGGCGGCCACCGGGCCACCGCCGGCGGGCTGCTCGGAGACCACCTCGATGCCGGACGGGACGCCGTCACCCGATCCGACGACGACAACCGGCCAGGTCGCGACCGCGTGCAGGACGTGCCCGACCAGGGTGCGACCGGCCAGCACGGCAGCCGGTTTGTGGCTGCCGAACCGGGTGGAGCGCCCGCCGGTCAGCACCACTGCTGCGGCGGTGATCATGACCCCATCGTAGGGATCGATCGCCCGCGTAGGATCGCCCGCATGGGCCGTGTCACCGTTCGTCGCAAGCTTCGCGCCATCGACACCACCACCGGCGAGGTGGTGACCAGGATGGACACCCTTGCTGGCGAGGAGCCCCTGGAGATCAGGGCCGGCGCGGAAGTGATCACCGTGACGATGCGTACGCCCGGCCATGATCTTGAGCTCATCCACGGCTTCCTGAACGCCGAAGGCGTGATCACCGGGCCCGCCGATGTGCGGGCCGCCTGCTACTGCGCCGGGTCGGTGATCAGCACCGAGACCGGTCAACCGGAGAACACCTACAACGTGATGGAGGTCAGCCTCGTCCCCGCGGCGACCGCACGGGTGGCCGGAGCCATCCGGAACTTCGCCACCACCAGTTCCTGTGGGGTGTGCGGCAGCGCCAGCATCGACGACGTCCGGGGCAAGGTGCCGTACGACATCGCGACCAACGACGCGCGGCTCGAGGCCAGCACCGTCGCCGGGCTACCCAATCTGTTGCGTGAGCAACAGGCCACCTTCGACCGTACCGGTGGGCTGCACGCCGCCGGGTTGTACGACCTCGACACCACCGAGCTGGAGGTTCGGGAGGATGTGGGCCGACACAATGCCGCCGACAAGGTGATTGGCGCACGCCTGCTGGACGACCGTACGGGGGAACGAGCGGCCCTGGTGCTGTCGGGCCGGATCTCGTTCGAGCTGGTGCAGAAGGCGGCGATGGCGGGCGTGCCTGTCATCGCCGCGGTGTCGGCACCATCGTCATTGGCGGTCGAACTCGCCGCTGACCTTGGCATCACGCTCGCGGGCTTCGTCCGCGGTGGGCGGTTGAATGTCTACACCCACCCGGTGAGGATCATCTGAGACCGGTACCGATCCGGCGGGGTTCCCCCGGGGCCTGGGGTCGTCGGGGAACCGAACCCCGCGACGGCTGTCGATTGCTGCACGTGCTGCGCGAGCCCGATCCAGTTGGCCAAAGGCGAAGTCGCGAGCCACGTCGTTCGACAGATGGGGCGCCGACCAGTTGACCGGGCCCTTGGTGGTGTCGATGTGCACCGTCGCCACGCCCAGACGCCGCTGCAGTGGTCCGCGCTCGATCCGTACGGATTGCGTCTTGGCGTGCGGGATGATCTCCGTACGCTTGAAGAGCCAGCCGATCTCGTTGACCGCGAGCCGGTCGTTCACCCCGTACCTGATGGTCCAGGAGTTCCACCACCGCAGCCAGCGTGCCTGCTTCGGCATCGCATGCATCTCGATGCCCTCATGATCGGCGCCATTGAGGCAGTACGCCAGTGTCGCGTTCAATTGGGCCCGGGTGGCCACCGGCAGCAGGAGGCTGCTGGCATCGCTGTTGTTCTGGCCCTGGTTCTGGTCGGCGTACCCGAGGACATCGACCTCGACCCGGTACCAGTCCTTGAGGCGCCACAAGGCATCCTGGGAGATGCGCAGGCCCTGAATCCGATCGATCGGCAATGACTGGCTGGTGAGGTTGGTCAGTCCGCGGGTGATCCGCAGGCCACGGCCGGTGTCGGCCAGGGAGAAGTTGAACTGGGTGATCAAACGGCGGCTGATCAAGGAGAACAGGCCGATCGCGGCGGGCAGCAGGCCGGCCAGCGCGAACAGGATGACACCGAGCGCCGAGGTGATGATCACCGCCGTCACGAGGAAGAAGGCAGAGATCAGGAACTCTGCCGACAGTAGGAATCCGGTGACCAGTTGGACCGGACTGATCGTGGCGATCACGTGGTCGGTGCTGGAGCGGTCGGCCAGGACGTCGGCGTCGCTGACCGATTCCACCTCGGCCTGTTGTCCATGGGCACGCGCCAGCAGGTAGTCACGGAGCCTGGTGGCGTCCTTGCGCTTGAGGTACCTGATCTTGACCGCTTCAGCGCCACCCACCTCAATCCGTAGTTCGGCCAGTTGGAACAGGCGAGCGCCCAGCGGTTGGATCAGATCCACCGACTGGACGCGGTCGAAGGCGATCTTGCGAGAACGCTTGTTGAGCATGCCGGTCTCGATCCGGAGCTCCTGGGCATCGATCACGTACTTGGTGAACCACCATGTGATGAAGCTGCCGAGACCGACCAGCAGGGCCACGACGCCGACGGCGCCGAGAATCCACTGCAGGGGTGGCAGTTCGCCGCCGCGCCGCGAGCCGTTGGGGATGAACTCCTTGCCGATGTAGAAGACCGCCGCCAGCAGCACGATCCAGCCCCGGATCAGGGGGGTGAGTGGATGGGGCCGCTGTTCGCGGCTGACACCTGCGGCGGCCTGCGCAGCCAGTGCCTGTTCGTCGTCCGGCGGTGTCGTTGCCTCGTCGGCTGACGGTCCAGGTGCTGTCTCGACGATGGGTGGCTCGTCCGGGCGGTGCGGGGTGCTCATAGGCCCGATGCCTGTGACTCGCCGAGGGAGGTGAGTTGATCACGCAATTGGGCGGCCTCCTCGGGAGGCAGTCCGACGATCTGGGCGTCGGTCTGGGCGCTGGCGGTGACCAGCTTGACCGTGGCCAGATTGAACATCCGCATGATCGGTCCGGAGGTGACCTCCACGACTTGCATTCGGCCGTACGGGACGGCGGTCAGTTTGCGGAACATGACCCCGTGAGTGATGTAGAGGTCTTCGTCACGGAGCGCGTACCCCCAGGACCGCCAGCGTCGCTCCACCAGGATGAGTTGGGACACCATGATGATCAGCCCGACCGCCCAGATGAGGGCCGAGATCCACCACTGCCGGGCGATCAGCCCGACCAGCAGGGCCGGAACGGTGGCCAGGGCGATCCACCAGATGGCGTGCCCGAGGCGGTCGTACGTCTTGTACGACGGCGAGATCCGACGCCACTCCTGGTCCGGTGGCGTGAACAGTGTTTCCATCAGTACAGCTCCCTGCGGTGCATGCGGCGCAGCTTCTTGTCCCGACGGGACAGCTTGGGCCCGGTGGTCGTGATGTCACTCATGATGGCGGTGCCGGTGATGATCACTTCGGGCAGGGTGTGGTCGGTTGGTCCCTCGAGCTTGGTCTTCGAATCCGACATCACCTTGTGTGTCGTGTCGGTCACGAGCATGCCGGGCGGAACGCGAACCGTGAGGTCGCCGAACACGGTCATCAGTTCGACCTCGACCCGTTGGCTGTCGAAGATGGCTTCGGTGAGGTCGAGGGTGATGTCCCCCATCACCGACTTGATCTTGGTGTGGGCTCCGATCCGCCACTGTCCCTCGCGTTTGACGTCGCCCAAGACGGTGGAGATGACGGTTTCGGCAGGTGCGAGCTCTGCACGCGGACGCGTCGGCCATGTCGCCAGATCGGTGCCTTGCGTTGGGCTGTCGTCGTCGGGCAGGTCGCGGGTGAGGACGGTGAGGTCATCGAGAATGGTCGCCTCGTGGGCTTCGGTGACGCGTTCGGCGTGTTCGCTCCGACCGAGCCTGCCCCGACGGCGGGCATCGTCCAGCAGCCGTACGGCCCGCGTGACGTCTGCGGTGGTGACCGGTGCATCGCCACCCACCGACGGCCCCACGTCGGTCGGTTCGGAGAACCTCTGCTCGTGGTCGTCGGGCGCTGGTGCACTCATGAACCACACACTACGGGGGGTGACCTCCGACCGGCGTCGGGGTTTCCCCGGGCATGGCCGGTGACGTGGCGAGCACCCTGAGGCGTGCGTTAGACTGCCTCACGGTCTGCGTGAGCGGCCCTGCGGATGTAGTTCAATGGTAGAACATCAGCTTCCCAAGCTGAATACGCGAGTTCGATTCTCGTCATCCGCTCCATCGTGATCTACCGGGCGTTCGGGTCGCCTTCGTACGGTCATCGAGGATGATGCCGAGGCACCCGGCACATGCATTCGAAGCCTTTATGGCTTGCGCCGCGGGCAGAGAGCATTCCGCAGGATGGGGATGAATCGATCGGCCACGGTGTCCAACTGGTGCTTGTCGCCTTTCGCGATGAGGTGATCGAGTCTCGCGTCGAGCCCTTCGTACAACACGGCCAGGGTGAATCGGGGGTCGGTGGCTGTGACCAAGCCGGCATCGGCACCGGCCTGGACGTAGTCGGCAAGTCTGCCGATCACCTGTTGATTGGCCTCTCGACAGATCTCGTGGGCACGGCCACTGCTGGCGGAGTAGACGAGTTGGTGCAGATCCGCATGAGCCACCGCAATCTCGATGAGCTCGATGAATGTTGCCTCCACCATCTCCAATGACCAGGTGTTGCCGGCGTCGGTGAGATGGTCATTGACGGTCGCCACGAGTGTGTCGATGTAACGCTGCCACAGGGCGCCGAGCAGGTGGTCCTTGCTCTCGAACTGGCGATAGAAGGTCCCCTTTCCCGCGCCGGCGGCCAGGGCGATGTCATCGATTGTGCAGCGGGTGAAGCCTTTTGCTGC
>JAKDKP010000567.1 GCA_030453285.1 Propionibacteriales bacterium | reverse complement strand
CCTGACCGTCGCCGCAGCGATCGGCGGTGGCCTGGTCGAGGCCGGGCTGCAGATCGGCCTGGCCGGACTGTCCTTCCGGCTCGGCTCCACCAGAAGTCTCAAGGTGAGTGTGGACAATGCCCTGACCGACTTCGGCGCCTACCCGCTGCCGGTGTTCGGCACCGCCGGAGTCTTTGCCCTGACGTTCGCCCTGCCCCTGGCCTTCATCGCCTATCTGCCAGCGACGATTGTGCTCGGCAAGACCGCCGAACTGCTCGTACCGGTCTGGCTGGCCGGCGCCGCACCGTTGGCTGGACCGCTGATCCTCGCCGTCGGCTGGTGGTTCTTCCTGCGCCAGTCCCGCCACTACACCAGCCCCGGCGCCTAGTGCCGATGATCAGGTGGAGCCGCTGATCATCGGCGCAGCACCTGGCCGTGCCGTGCGGCGGTGACTCGGCCGTCGGTGACCGCCGGCTTCCCGTTCACCAGCACGTGTTCGACGCCGGTGGCGAGTTGGTACGGCTCGGCAAAGGTGGAACGTTCGGCGACGGCAGTGGCGTCGAGCACGGCGATGTCGGCGACGGCGCCCGGTCGCAGCACCCCCCGGTCGGCCAACCCGAGGCGCCGGGCGGGCAGCCCACTCATCTTGTGCACGGCCTGCTCGAGGGTCAGCAGGCCGGTCTCCCGGACGTAGTGCTGCAGCACCCGGACGAAGGTGCCGAAGCTGCGCGGGTGCGGCATTCCTGCACCGGCGGGCTTCATGATCCAGCCGTCACTGGCGACCGCAACCAACCGGTGGCTGAGCACCTGGGCGACATCCTCGGCGCTGATCGCATGGTTGATCATGGACACTCCGGCCCCGTGTTCGAGCAGCACGTCCAGCATCACCTCGGTCGACGTGCTGCCGAACTCAGCCGCCAGCCCGGCCAGATTCCTTCCCGCGTACGAGGCGTAGCGGCCGGGCGAGACCGAGGCCAGGACGACCCCTTCGGCGGTGAACGCCTTGCCGGTCTCATCCTCAACGACAGCGGCGATCCTGGCCCGGGTGTCGGAGTCAGCCAGTCGGTGCTGCATCGCCTCCGGGCCACCGTCCAGCGCCCAACTGGGCAGCCGCGACATCAACGAGGTGGAGGAGGCGGTGTACGGATACACGTCGGCCTGGACATCCACGCCGCGGGCGACCGCCTCATCGATCATGGCCAGCGCGTCGCCGACCGTGCCGTAGTTGGCCGGCCCCATCGCCTTGAGGTGCGAGATCTCCAGGCCGATCCCGGTCAGCTCGGCACCACGGATCGCCTCGCCCACCGCATGGAGCAGGCCGCTGCCCTCGTTGCGCAGGTGGGTGGAGTGGATCAGGCCGGCGGCCGACGCCGTACGCAACAGCGCCAGCACCTCAGCCTCGTCGGCGTACGTTCCGGGGGCGTAGACCAGACCGGTGGAGAATCCGTACGCGCCACCGGCGGTGGCGGAGGTGATCATCTCCTGCATGGTGGCCAACTCGGCGGCAGTGGGTGACCGTTCGTCCTGACCCATGGCGGCGATCCGGATGCTGCAGTGGCCGATCTGGGTGATCACATTCGTACCAGGTCCGACTCGACGCACCGTGTCCGAGAAGCCGGCGGTGTCGGTCCAGGACCAACTGATCTCTGGAGAGAGGAACTCCGAGGCCCGCTCCAGCTGCCCGTCGGCATCGACCGGGAAGGGGCTGAAGCCACAGTTGCCGGTGAGCATCGTGGTGACGCCCTGCACCAGTTGGGTGTCGGCGCCGGGCCAACCCTCCAGGGTGAAGTCGGCGTGGCTGTGCAGGTCGATGAATCCCGGTGCCACCACCAACCCGTCGGCGTCGATCACCCGATCGCCGTCGAGGTGCGGTTCGATGCGGGTGACCCGGCCGTCGGTGATGCCGACGTCGGCACGCTGCCCGGCTGCACCGGTACCGTCGATGACGAGTCCGCCGCGGATGACGAGCTGGTCCATGATCAACCTCCGGTGGTGACGAGCAGGATGACGGCATACATGATGCAGGCCGGGATGAGCACGGCCCAGCCAGTGATCATCATGTTCTTCAGGTTGGTCGATCGCGCCAGACCCATGGCGCCGACCATGTTGCCGTTGGGGAACGGGCCGTAGGTGTCGGCCTTGGAGGCGAACAGCATCGCCACCACCCATGCTCCGGGGCCAACCCCGAGAGTGCCGGCCAGCGGCCCGAACACCTTGTCCAGCAGGACGACCTGAGCGGCCGTGGCGCCGGGCACGCCGACCCAGCCCAGCAGCGAGATGATCACCGTGAAGACGAACGGCGAACCCTGGGCCAATTGGGGGCCGACGAGCTCGAGGACGACCTCGAACGGGGCGAGCCGGTCGATCACCAGGCCCGGCTTCACCGGGTCGGTCAGGTCGAACGGCGAGATCCGCAATCGCTCCGAGGTCACGTCCAGGGAGCGGCCGTCCACCTTCAGGGGCCCCACGAGGCCCAGGATCTGCTCGAAGGCCCGT
>JAKDKP010000566.1 GCA_030453285.1 Propionibacteriales bacterium | reverse complement strand
ACCGGCACCCGTCCCCGCCGCTGACGGCCGGCCTTGTGCAACCGAGGAGTGGGCGCTGTTCTGTTCGGTCGGTGAGCAGGCGAGGGACCAGAGGATTTTCTTCGTTCGTTGAGCAAGCGAGGAACGAGAGCGTCGAAACGCGGTGGCGCATCCTCGCACACCGGAGTTGGGCCCAGGCCTGGAAGCAGGGCGATCGGGTCCTTGATCAACTGCCGTGACGATCGAGGAACTGCTCGATCGCGGTGCGTACGTCGGGGGAGAGCCCCTCGACGAGCTGATCCCGAGCGGTGGTCGCCCATGACACGGCACCTCGCCAGTCGGACTTGATCACCGTGCCGTCGGCGCACCACATCACGTTGCTGTCGCCGCCGTCGACGAGCAACTGGATCCTGGTCGTCGAGATGGGTGCGGCCTCCGGTGTGGTGAGCGTCTCCGATCCGGTCACTCTGAACTCGCTGGAGTGCACGTCGGCAGGATCGCTGTCGTCGAACTGGGTGAAGGTGATCGACTCCTGCCCAGTGTTGATCATCTCCAACAACAACAGGTGCGCGGCATAGCTGGGGACCGAACCGACGGGTGCGGCAGCAGGTTCACCATTCACCAGGATTCGGCGAGTGTCCTGGCGGCCGTCGAAGACCTGGTTGGCCGGGCCATCGACGTAGGTGTACTCCCGCCAACGGCGGATCTCCCCGGGATGCCGGACGGTGTGGTCGTACCTGATCATCGGTCCGTCGCCTGGCCTGAGCACAGCGCGAGTGATCATGATCTCCGGACCGATGGCGCGCAGCACCGCACCACACTTGCCGGCCACGGCATCGTGGAAGGACTCACACTGCAGATCCACGGCGTCTCCTTCGTCGTCGGGTGCCTCCAGTGAAGCCGATCAGCCGGCGAGGATCAACGAGTTGGGGACGGCACTGTCTCGTCGGTGGGCAACGCTGACGGGACAGGTCGGCGTGACCAGTAGCCCGCCAGCAGCGAGCCCGAGATGTTGTGCCACACCGAGAAGATGGCGGACGGCAGGGCGGCGACCGGATTGAAGTGGACCGTGGCCAGGGTCGCGGCGAGGCCGGAGTTCTGCAGGCCGACCTCGATGCTGACCGTACGGCGGCTGGGGACGTCGAGCCGGGTGAGCTTGGCCGCGCCGTACCCCAGGGCGAGCCCTGCCACGTTGTGCACGACAACGGCCAGGACGACGAGTGGGCCGACGGTGAGGATCTTGCTGGCCGAACCGGCGACGACGGCCATCACCACCCCGGTGATCCCCAGGACCGACACCAGCGGCATGGCATCGACGATCCGGTCAACGAGACGCGGCAGGAAGCGGCGCAGCAGCACGCCCAGCACGATGGGCACCAGGACCACCTGGACGATCGAGACGAAGAGGCCCGCGGGATTCACCGGCAGATAGCGACCGGCCAACAGCAGGACCAGCAGCGGGGTCAGGATCGGTGCCAGCAGTGTCGACACGGTGGTCATGGCCACCGACAGCGCGGTGTCACCCTTGGCCAGGAAGGTCATCACATTGGAACTCGTGCCGCCGGGAGCCGCGCCGACGAGGATCATGCCGGTTGCCAGCACCGGATCCAGGCGCAGCACCACAGAGATCAGCAATGCCAGGCAGGGCATGATCACGTACTGCGCCAGGACGCCGACCCCCATCGCCCACGGTTTGCGTAGTACGACGGCGAAGTCCGAACCGCGCAAGGTCATGCCCATCCCGAGCATGATCACCGACAGCAGCCATGGGACCGCGCCACTCCAGCCGGCAAAGGTGGCGGGGGTGATCATCGCGATGACACCGGCGATGATCACGATCAGCGGCAACCATGTCCCGGCCAGTGAACTGATCCGCTTGAGTGTGCCCGGCTTGTCGTCGTCCACGATGTCCTCTCGACGTGGGTGGTGGCCGCCGGGTTCGATTCCGGCCGCCGCTCTCCGCGGTGACCCTACGCGATTTTGCCCGCCATCAGGTGGCTGTCAGGAGGTGGCGATGCGCTGGCGTGCCGTGTGGCTGACAGCGGTGACAGGCGCCACACCGAGGGCGGCGCCGAGGCCCGTGGGTGGCATGTCGGCGAAGATCGACTCCGCTCGCTTCACCTCGTACGTCTCGTGCCAGATGCCGACGGCGCCGGGGACCCGCTTCGCAACCGCGAAGAAGTGCGTCCATGCCGGCCGGTGGGTGCGTTCGGCATCGCCGGCGAAGTCGTACAGGTGGTCGAGGTCGTTCCAGTACTGCACGACGGTCACGCCGCGTTCGCCGAGCAGCAGCCGGTATCCGAGCAGCCCGGACTCTGCGTCGCGCGACAGCTCCTTGAGCATCCTCGGCATGGCCAGGAACGCCGGCAGCCAGGCATCGGGGCGCCACCACTTGTTGAAGCGCATGCCGATCAGGAACACGATCGGTGGGTTGTCGGTTGGCCGGTGGGTCTGGCGTGTGGTCATCGAATCCTCCATGGGAGAGTATTGGGCAGTGGTGCTACCCAAGAATGGA
>JAKDKP010000565.1 GCA_030453285.1 Propionibacteriales bacterium | reverse complement strand
GAGCAACTCGAGGATGTGCACGTAGTTCTCGCCGGTGGCACGCGTCATGCCGATCTCGCAGGTGCGGTTGCACGAGGCGTACGCAGCGGCGCCGACTTCGGCGACTTCGGCTGCTTCGGCGCGCGTGGCGGACTCGGTCAGCTCGGGGTGCAGCATCCCGCGGTCGCCGGCGAAGGCGCAGCAGCCCCAATTGGCCGGTGTCACGACGTCTGGGGCGATGCGGGCGGCGATGGCCTGCAGATGATCATTGGTGCCCAACCGTGTCGATGAACAGGTCGGATGGAGCACCAGCGTCTCGATGCGCGGGTCCACCTCGAGGCGTTCAAGGGCGTGGTCGACCACGAACGTGAGTGCATCGACGACCTCAAGACCGTTCGGGGTGTGGTCGAGCAGTTCGCGCAGTCCCTCGGTGCACGAGGAGGCATCGACCACGACGGGCAGTCGCCCCTGTTCGGTCGCCTCCCACAGCGCTGGATGCACGCGATCGGCCATCTGCTGCTGGCCGTCGAGCATGCCCTTGGACTTCCATGGGGTGCCACAGCACAGAGCGTTGATGCCATCCGGGATCCGCACCCGGACACCGGCGCGATCGCAGACGGCCAGGAAGGCGCGGGCCGCGCCGAGTTGATCATCGTCGCCGGTGCCGAACATCGTCGAGGTGCACGACGGCAGGAAGACCGCGATCGCGTCGGGGTCGGTACGGCGTCGGCGCACCTCACCACCGGCGGGCAGATCGCGTGACCAGGCAGGGACCGTCTCGTTGCCGATCACCGTACGGGCGGCAGCGGTGGCACCGGTCACCAACGGCGCCGGCACCGCCTGGGCCACGCTCAACGCCAGCGATGCCGCCCGGCTGCCGGCATCCCAATGTCGTGCCGCGATCGTCCAGGCCGTACGGGCAGGTGCGGCCGAGTCCTCGGCTCGCAGCCTTCGGACAAGATCACCCGTGTTGATGTCGACCGGACATGCGGTTTGGCACATCCCGTCCACCGCGCAGGTCTCCACCACGTCATGGACCGATTGCGCCCTCAGCTCGGCGGCAAGTTGATCATCGCCGGCCGCTTCGGCGCGGGCCAGCTCGCGACGCAGCACAATCCGTTGGCGAGGGGTGACGGTCAGATCCTTGCTGGGGCAGACCGGCTCGCAGTAACCGCACTCGACGCACCGGTCGACCTCTGCCTCCACCTGTGGCGTGGACTTGAGGTTCTTCAGGTGGATCTTGGGGTCATCGGTGAGCACCACGCCGGGGTTGAGCAGCCCGTCGGGATCGCAGAGGTTCTTCACCGTTACCATCACCTGATGCAGCTCGGTGCCGTACTGGCGCTCGACGTACGGGGCCATGATCCGGCCAGTTCCGTGCTCGGCCTTCAGGGTGCCCCCGCGGGACAGCACCAGCTCAACCATGTCCTCGGTGAACGCGTCGTAGGCATCGAGGCGTCCGGGCTGGTCGAACCGTTCGTTGATCAAGAAGTGGATGTTGCCGTCCTTGGCGTGGCCGAAGATCACACTCTCGCGATAGTCGTACCGTTCGAACAACTCCTCCAACGCTCCACAGGTCTGGGCGAGATCACTGACCGGTACGGCGATGTCCTCCAGCAGGGCGGTGGTCCCCGAGGGGCGAGCTCCGGCGACCGCGGCGTACAAGCCCTTGCGTACGTGCCAGAGCCCGGCCCGGGCGTGGGGTTCGCCGGTGAGCTCCGCCGGTTGGCTGAGGGGGAGCTGGTCCAGCACCGTGCGGGTGTCGCCGACGACCTGCTCGAGCTCGGCGGCATCGGCGCGTTGATGCTCGACCAGCAGGGCGGCGTGCTGCTCCGGCGCCAGTGAAGTGATCATGGTTGGGGACTTCTGATCTGCCGCGGCCACTCGCAGCGAGGCAGCGTCCAGCAGTTCGATCGCGGCCAGCCCGGAGTCCACCAGTGCCGGCAGGGCGTCATTGGCGGCATGCAGATCGTCGAAGACCAGCAGTCCGGTGGCGACGTGCGGATGCACTGGGAGGGTGGTGAAGGTGGCTTCGGCGACGAACGCGAGGGTGCCTTCGCTGCCGATCACCAGGTGCAGCAGGATCTCGACCGGGGTGTCGTGGTCGAGGAAGGAGTTGACCCCGTACCCCATGGTGTTCTTGATCGCGAACTGTCGTTCGATGATTTCGACCGAGGCGGGATGGCCACGCACTCGATCCCGCAACTGGGCCAATCCCTGCCACAGAACGGATTCTTCGGCACGAAGGCGGTCGTCGGCATCGGCGTCGGCGGTGTTGATCACCGTACCGCTGGGCAGCACGAGGATCGCCGACTCCAGGGTCTGGTAGGTGTTGGCCCAGGTGCCACACAGCATGCCGGAGGAGTTGTTGGCCACCACGCCACCGATCGTGCAGGCCGACTCGCTGGCCGGGTCGGGCCCGAACTTCCTTCCGTACGGAGCCAGCCGTGCGTTGAGTTGCCGTACGGTGACACCCGGCTGCACGCGGACGCGTCGCCCCTCGTCCAGCACGCTGATGTC
>JAKDKP010000564.1 GCA_030453285.1 Propionibacteriales bacterium | reverse complement strand
CGTCAACGGCCGACACCAGGGAGACGATGGAGAGGAGCCCATTGATCATGGAACACGAACCAGCACAGGAGTCCCGGCCCGCGACGACGCCGCCTTGGTCAGGCTCTTTCGCCGAACCCAGCGGACTGGTGGCACGCAACGGTCCAGGGCTCACCCCCGCCACCGGTGCCGTGCACCTGTCCACGCCACCGATGGCCAAGGCCCGCGCGTACGTGTTCGGCACGCTGTTGGCCCTGTTCACCGGTCTGATCGGCGTGCTTCTGGTGGTGTCCGGAGTGCGGGAAGCAGGGGCCGTGTCCGTCGTCGTCGGTGCGCTCTTCCTCGCGATGGCTGTGCTCAGTGCCCTGGTCGCCCTGGTGTTGCACCGGGCCGAGGTGACGATCGGCGCCGAGGAGGTGGAGATCGTCACGGCCCACCGCCGACGAACTGTGCCATGGGCCGATGTCGAGCGCGTGGAGATGTCTGGAGGGGTGCGGCCGATACCGTCGCTGCGGCTACGGTCGGGGCAGGTGATCAAGGTCTATCGCGGCGAGCTGAAGTGGGCCACCTACCAGGTGGCGGGAGGTGGCTATCGCAATGCCGTGATGGACCAGCTTCTTGCCGCCCACGAGTCCTACCTGCGTCGTCACCTCAGGTGACTGGATCGACTGAACCGCCCGCCCCACTCGGCGATCAGGACGGCCAGCTCGTCGGATTCCTCGATGCGGAAGTCAGCGCCGATCGCACCCAGTCCGAAGGCGCACCAGCGCAGATCGGAGGTACGCATCACGAGCCGGCACGTTGAGTCGTCGATCTCGGTCACCGTGCCCCAGGTGCCAATCTCTGGTCGTACGACGTCGGCGACGGCAAAGACGGTGACCACCACCTCGGTGGCGGGTCCGTGGTCTCGGCGCAGGGACTTGCTGACGTACGCGGCCGCGTCCCCGTTGGGGATTTCCCGCCGGCGGAACGGGATTGTGGTGGCCTGTTGCCCGCTCATCCGGTCCAGCCGGAAGTTGCGCCAGTCCTGGCGGACGAGATCCCAGCAGACCAGGTACCACCGGCGTCCGATCGGTACGAGATTGTGCGGCTCGACGCGACGTTCGGTGATCTCGCCGTCGGCAGCGGTGTAGCTGAAGGTGATCCGGACCTCGTCGCGGCAGCCCTGGGCGACGGTGGTGAGCAGGTCGACGTCCACCGCCGGGGCCTCGGCCCAGACCGGAGCTGCGGTCGCCTGTCGTACGGCCTCGGCACGTTTGCGCAGCGACTTGGGCAGCACCTGCATCACCTTGGCCAAGGCCCGAATCGGGGCATCCCCGAGCACCGCCGCCGCCCCCTGTGTCGCCGAGCGAAGCGCGGTCACGATGGCAACGGCCTCCTCCTCGTCGACGACCAACGGCGGCATGGTGGCACCGGCAGCGAGCTGGTAGCCACCCTCGGTGCCACGAGCCGAGTTCACCGGATAGCCGAGCTCGCGAAGCCGGCCGATGTCGCGGCGCAGGGTGCGATCGGTGACCCCCAGCCGGTCCGCCAGCTCGGCGCCCGGCCAGTAGCGGTGCGTCTGGAGCAGCGTGAGCAGTCGCAACGTCCGTGAACTCGTGTTGGCCATGGGCCCATCATCCTCCGGCTTGTGGACAGATCGTGTCCGGAGGGCCGCGTCTGAGCTACTGACCCAGGCCTTGCGGATAAGCTAGGGCTATGGACACCGCTGAGATGGTTCGTCAGGCCCGTACCACGAACGGGCTGTCGAAGAGTGCTCTGGCGCGCGCGTCAGGAGTCGCCACGTCGACGATCTCGAGGATTGAAGACGGGACGATGGATCCAACGGTGCACCTGTTCATGCGTGTGATGCACGCTTCCGGCCAGTCGGTCAGGGTGACGATGGTTGCTCGTCCTCATCTGGCCAAGGTGGCCGGCACCGCTGTTCACGGCGATGAGTTGGACTGGACGCAACTGCGCGCCCTTGTTGACGGGCTCACCGCCGACCCACTGGCCGTCCCGGCAGCCATCGCGACGGCACCGACACCGACCGGCAACGCGGGCTGGGACGCACTCTTCGCCGGTCTCGCGGAAAAGCTCGCCCATGACGTCTCAGTGCCGGTGCCGCCGTGGACAGTGCGGGTTCCTGGTTCTCCGGAGCCCGTCGTTCAGCACGGCACCCCAAGAATGATCGCGCGTGCGCGCCGCGAGGCTCCGCCGGAGTGGCAGCGAAGGAACATCTGGCTCAGCCGACGCGAGCTGTGGCGAGACCAATAGCGGGCATGGCTGACATGACTCATCCCCCTCACCGCACAGGAGATCACCAAGCATCTTCAGGAGCTGGCACGGTATCTGGCCAGCGATGGAGCCGAAGAGCGGTTCACCATGGTTGGTGGCGCCTACATGGCCATGCTTGGGCTACGAGACTCAACCCACGACGTGGATTCCGTCACGAAGCTGACGCCTGCGCTGCGCCGAGCCACTCGACAGACCGCCCTCGAGCACGGGCTCTCGACCGGCTGGCTCAATGACCGGGCATCCGCCTTT
>JAKDKP010000563.1 GCA_030453285.1 Propionibacteriales bacterium | reverse complement strand
GCGGCATCGTGGCCGACTCCGACCCGGTCACCGAGGACGCCGAGACGGTCAACAAGGCCGCGGCGGTGATCCGGGCCATCGGTGTTGCCGAGGCCCGTCGTACGGGTCGGACTCGTCATATGGGCGGGACTCGTCGTCCGGGCGGAGACGCATGAGCAGCCCGGCCGCCAACGATGTCCACGAACGCCCCCGGACCATCCGCAGCAGGGCGTACGCCTTCGGCGCCCTGTTGGTGGCGGCCCTGCTCGGGCTGATCACCTCGGCCCAACCGTGGTGGCTGGTGCGGCACTCGGCGGGGGAGAGCCCGCTGACCGGAACCATCACCAGCGGGGGGCTGAGTCAGGCTCTCCCCGCGGTCCTGTTGGTGGGGTGGCTGCTGGCGCTCACCCTGGCCCCCACCGGCCGCCGGATCCTGGGAGTGCTGCTCGCCCTGGTCGGCGTCGCGGCCGTGGTGGCCGGGGTGATCGGCGCCCCGCCGGCGGATGCCCTGGTGCAGTCCACGGTGCAACAGGCCACCCTCGGCGGTGACAGCACCGTGGTCCGTACGCCGTGGTGCTGGGCTTTTGTCGCCGCCGGCCTCCTGGCGGTCACCGGCGCGGGGGTGATGACGGTCCGAGCCGCGGGCTGGCCGACCCGCCGGCAACGGTTCGATCGCGAATCCGATCCCGAGGAGTTGGATCAGGAGGACCCCGCAGCCATCTGGAAGTCCCTGGACGGAGGGGCGGATCCGACGGTCGTCGGCACCGGGGCGGGTGCCGTGGACACGCCGGACGCGGCAGCGGAGGAGCGTCCAGATTCGACCCCGATTTCCCCGGGCGATGCCGGTGGGGGAACAATGGCCGACGAGACCCACCCGCCGCCACGTCGAGAGCCCGAGGGACGCACCAGCCATGAGTGACACCACCAAGGTTCCGGTCCAGTACCAACCGTCGAGCAAGAACGTCCACCACGGACGGACGGCTGCGGCGTGGACCGGTGCAGCCGTGGCCTTCGTCGGCTTCGCGGTGATCTGTGTGGGCGTCGTGCTGTCCAGCGCAGTCATCGTGATCGTTGCGCTCGCCGTCTTGGTGCTGTCCCTGGTGGCGGTGCTGATCCTGCGAGCCGTGGGTCTGGGAGCTGACTGAGATGACCGTGCTCGACGACATCATTGCCGGCGTACGCGAGGATCTCGCCGTTCGTGAGCAACAGGTCACCCTGGCCGAGCTCAAGGAGCGCGTCCGTCAGGTCGACGAGGCTCGTGACCCGATGCCGACGTTCCGTAGCCCCGGCGTCTCGGTGATCGCCGAGGTCAAGCGATCCTCACCGAGTCGCGGTGCACTGGCCGACATCACCGACCCGGCCTCCCTGGCGACCGCGTACGCCGCCGGCGGAGCCAGCGCCATCTCGGTGCTCACCGAGGGTCGCCGATTCGGCGGGTCCCTCGCCGATCTGGTGGCCGTACGCAAGGCTGTCGATGTTCCCGTGCTGTGCAAGGACTTCATCGTCACCGCGTACCAACTGTTCGAGGCACGGGCCGCCGGTGCCGATCTGGCGCTGCTGATCGTCGCCGCCCTGGACGATGCGCGGCTGATCGGCCTGATCGAGCGGGCCGAGTCCATCGGGCTCACCCCGCTGGTCGAGACCCACACCGAAGCCGAGATCGACCGCGCGGTCGCTGCCGGTGCGAAGCTGATCGGCATCAACAATCGTGACCTGGCCACCCTTGAGGTCGACACCACGACCTTCGCTCGGCTCGCACCGCGCGTCCCCGAGGGCGTCGTCCGCATTGCCGAATCCGGGGTGCGAGGCCCCAAGGACGTGTTCGAGTTGTCCCGCGTGGGCGCCGACGTCGTGCTGGTCGGCGAGGCATTGGTCACCGGCGGGGATCCGCAGTCCGGGGTGGCCGACCTCGTCTCGGCCGGGGCCCACCCCGCCTGCGCCGGCCGCTGAGGCTGCCGCCGTGCGCGACGTCGCACCGCGAACTACCCGTACGACCGATCGAGAGGAAGCCACCGTGCCCGACTCCCAGACCGCCGCTCAGGCCGAGATTGGCGAGCAGCGTCAGCTCACGTGGCCGGACGAGACCGGGCACTACGGGCAGTTCGGCGGCAAGTTCATCCCCGAGGCGCTGCGTGCGGCCACCGATGAGCTGGAGGTCGCCTTCGCCGAGGCCATGGCCGACGCCGAGTTCACCACCGAACTCGACCGGCTGCTGGCCGACTACGCCGGACGACCCAGCCCGATCACCGAGGCGTCCCGACTGTCCGAGCACGCCGGCGGCGCCCGGATCCTGCTCAAGCGCGAGGACCTGAACCACACCGGCTCGCACAAGATCAACAACGTTCTGGGGCAGGCACTGCTGACCCAGCGGATGGGCAAGACGCGGGTGATCGCCGAGACCGGCGCCGGCCAGCACGGTGTCGCCACCGCGACCGCGGCAGCCTTGCTCGGGCTTGAGTGCACCGTCTACATGGGCAAGGTCGACACCGAGCGCCAGGCCCTCAATGTGGCGCGGATGCAGCTCCTCGGAG
>JAKDKP010000562.1 GCA_030453285.1 Propionibacteriales bacterium | reverse complement strand
ACCAGCCCCGTTCGAGTGTGATCAGGCTGGCGCGGCGCGGTCGGGCGGGTATCGCCGGACACCCGCGCGGCAGTCCCACGGCGCAACACAGTCTGCCAAGATGACTGGTATGCCCCGGACCGATGACCGCCTGCTCCTGTTGGACACTGCTTCGCTGTACTTCCGCGCGTTCCACGGCATGCCGGACACCATCACCGGGCCCGATGGTCGACCGGTCAATGCCGTACGGGGACTGCTCGACTTCATCGCCAAGTTCGTCACCGAGTACGAGCCGACGCACATCGCGTGTTGCTGGGACAACGACTGGCGACCGGCGTGGCGGGTGGCGTTGCTGCCCTCGTACAAGGCGCACCGGGTCGACAACACCGTCACCACGACCGTCGTCGGTGCCGGCGGCAAGGGGGCCGAATCGGGTCAGGCCGAGGGGGCGCCCGACGACCTCGCGCACCAGGTACCCATGATCCTCGATGCTCTGCTGGCGTTGGGCATCCACGTGGTCGGCAAGGACGGGTACGAGGCCGATGACGTGATCGGCACTCTCGCCACCGGCGCCGGTATGCCGGTCGACGTGGTCACCGGGGATCGTGACCTGTTCCAACTCGTCGATGACGCCAACAAGGTACGTGTGCTGTACGTCGCCCGCGGCATCGCCAAGCACGAACGGATCGACGATGCGTGGGTCCAGGCGAAGTACGGCATCACCGGTGCCCAATACGTCGACTTCGCCACCCTGCGCGGGGATCCCTCGGACGGGCTTCCCGGTGTCGCCGGGGTCGGCGAGAAGACCGCGGCCAGCTTGATCAACTCGTACGGTTCCCTGACCGACATCCTCACCGTGGCCAGCCAACCGGGCTCCCCCGTTTCGGCCGGCATCCGCAGCAAGCTGGGTGCCGCGGTCGACTACCTCGCGGTTGCCCCCGAGGTGGTCGCCGTGGCTCGCGATCTTGACCTGGGCGTACGGGCCGCGGAGCTGGTGCTGCCCGACGGGCCGACCGATGCCGACCGGTGGGCCGAGCTGGTCGAGTCCTACGGTCTGGGCAGCAGCGCCGAGCGGATCACGAGGGCCTTGGCTCGCTGATCATCGGCTGACCGACTCGTGCTCGGGGTCGGACACTCGGGGCATCGGGCGCAGCAACGCGTACAGGTAGAGTACGCCGGCGATCACGTGCAGCACCGAACCGGCCACCAGCACGGCATGTGCGATCACCGCCACGGTGGGTGCCTGGCCGATCGTGGAGGCGCCCAAGGCAGCCAGTGGCAGACCGGCCATCAACAAGGCGGTTCTGATCTTTCCGACCGGCAGCACGCGCATCTGGTCGATCCGCTCGGTTCGACCGATGCCAACGACGAGCACCACGGCGTCGACCGCGATGATGGTCACCGGCACCCACCACGGCAGGATGCTGAAGATCAGCATGGCCACACAGATCCAGGCGACCCCGAAGCGGTCGGCGATCGGGTCCAGCACCTGCCCCAATCTGGTGGTCTGCCCGAGGCCTCGTGCCAGTGCCCCGTCGATCCAATCGGTGGCGCCGAACAGCACCAGGGCGATGGTGGCGGCCAGGCGAGTGTCGGGTTGCGCCAGCAGGACCGTCACCAGTGGGGTGAACACCACCAGACGCAGCACCGTGATCGTGTTGGGGACGTTCACGTTCTGTTCGGTGCGATCGATCATCCGCCCCGAGCGCGTGACTGGCTGGTTGGTCATCTCCCGAGGAACCTATCGTGCACCCGCCGCTGACTCACCGGGCTGGACCCGGAGTTGCCCCTGCCTCTCACCTGAGTTCAAGCACCATCGGTCAGGGCACGCACCATCGGCAGGTGCGGGATGCCGTCCTCAAGGAACTCCGGCCCGGACGCCACGAAGCCCCGCCGCCCGTACCAATCAGCCATCGCCGACTGCGCATCCAGCACGACCCGGCGATGTCCACGCGCCACACCCTCCGCCATCGCGCGATCCATCAACTGTCCGGCCAGGCCCCGTCCGCGAGCCACAACCGCGGTGGCCACCCGGCCGATCCGTCCAGCCGATCCCGACCCATCCACCGCCCGCGGCTCATCCACCAGGCGCAGGGTGGCCAACACCCGATCTCCCTCGCTGACCCACCACCAGTGACAGTCGGCCGACAGGTCACGTCCGTCCAGTTCGGGGTACGGGCACTCCTGCTCCACCACGAAGACGTCCACGCGGAGCCGGAGCACCGCGTACAGCACCGTCGAAGGAAGCTCGCTCGGGCGGCCGTCGTGACACTCCATGGCGCCGATCCTAACGGCCCTGATCAGATGAAATTTCAACCAATGAGACTCCGACGGCAACGGCGTCCTTCCCCCGTACGCTCGCCGATCATGGTCACGACAACCGCGCTGTTCCTGGTGACCCGACGTCACCTCGACTTCGGGCGCCTCCGCTCGGCCATCTGTCGTACCTCCTGAACGCCCCTTCGACCACGGTCGACCGGGCACCACGCATCCTGCCCCGGTTCTGACCGTGATTGCCGCGTGAGTGCCCACCCCA
>JAKDKP010000561.1 GCA_030453285.1 Propionibacteriales bacterium | reverse complement strand
AGCTCAGTCGGATAGAGCGCTGCCCTGATAAGGCAGAGGTCGGTGGTTCAAGTCCACCTAGGCCCACCCCTGTGACTAGGTACGATGCAACCCGCGCACCAGCCAATGACCTTGAGTGACGATCCACGTGACAATGCGATCACTCAAGCACGGTCAGGCACCTGCCCGAACAGGCGGTTCGTCACCGCGCCCCGTCTGGATCACGGGTCTCAACTGGTGTCGATGCACCCCACCTCCGTAAGCCCGGTACCACGACATCTGGCTCACGCTCTCGCTGACGGGACTGGCCTGTTCTCGGACAGACCAAATACTCCCCGGCCAGCCGTCGCGAGCTTCCCCGTCCCGGGACCGCCCCCACGATTGATCCTGCTGGCGTGGGCCCGGTGAGGCCGCTGCCGATTCGGCCACAACGCATCCGTACAGATCAGTGATGCTTCGGGCGACGCCTATCTCTAGGATCACTCCATGACCGAACTCGAGGCAGGGCTGGCAACGATTGACCAGTGGTTCCTCACCGCCGACGATGGATTCGACCTGTGGGTGCGCGAAGGCGGCGCCGGAGATCCGGTGGTCGCGGTGCACGGCGGCTTCGGGATCGAACACAGTGAACTCGTCGAACCACTCACGGTGCTGACCGAAACCCATCGCGTGCATTGGTACGACCAGCGCGGCTCGATCCGGTCGCCGGGCTCCAGTTCAGAACAGCTCGAGTCGATCACCTTTGATGCGCACGTGACGGATCTGATCATGCTGGCCGAGGAGGTGGGTCCGACGATCCTCGTTGCCCATTCGATCGGCACGCTGATCGCCATGGCGGCGCTGCGTCGCCGACCGGACCTGTTTCGTGAGATGGTCTTGGTCGGCGCGATTCCGGCGACTGGATTCTCGCAATCCCTCAAGGGCCAAGCGTGGTTGGCGCAGCGGGAACGGCAGGCAGAAGCACTCATCTCCCGACTCGGTCTCGATTCTGCTGATCTTGGTCCACGCGAGGCGCAGCTGAAGTGGCGCATCCTCTTTGCCAGCGGCAATGCCGCCGCCGATGACGCCTGGCGCACGATCCGTTGGCCCGGCCGCACCTGGTATCGCACCGAGGTGGCCGACCTGAGCGATCGGGGTGTCCCCGAATCCTTCGACTTCACTCCGGAACTCTCCGGGCATGCCCGTCCGGTCACGGTGATCATCGGTGACACCGACTACATCGACTTCGGTGCCGAGGCCTGGCAGGACATCGCCGCCATCACCCCGAACGTGACCTTACGCATCATCGACCAGTGCGGCCACAACCCGTGGTACGACCGCCCCGAGGCGTTCCGGGACGAGCTGCTCACCGCCGTCGGATTGGACAGCTGAAACGCTGGGCGCGCCAAACCGTGAGTGACCGGCCCACCGTCCATACTGACCGCATGGCAACGAACCCGGATCGTCACGCGACCGCACTGTGGGTCATTGTCGGGCTGGGCTGTGTGATGGGCGGCCTTGCGCTCGGAGCCATCCTGATGCCGTTGCCCGACATGGTGGCCGGGATCGCCAAGGCCCTGTTTGCGCTGATGGTGCTCCTGGCCCTGATCCTCATCGCGATCGGCGTCTGGCGACTGTCCGCATTGCCCGGGCAGCGCCCGGTCCTGGTGCCGGTGATCATCGGCGTTGCGGCGGTGATTCTCGCTGTCGGGCTCGGGGTGTGGGTGGCGGGGACTCAGTCTCTCGACGATCCGAATCCGCTCAAGATCGTACGGGTTCTGGGGTCCGGACTGGGATTCGCTGTGGTCCTGGGCGCCGTCGCGTACGCGGCCGTACGATTGGTCGCGCCACACCGCGCCGTACGCGACGACCTGCGCTGAACTCGACTGGTCCCGCCGATGGCACACCGAAAACATCACACCCAGGTCAGGGACCCTGTCCGAACCACCGACGCCCGATCACCACACCGACCGACGCGAGGACGGTGAGCACGAGCGAACCGATCAGCAGCGACGAGCCGCCACGGCTGGCGAGAGTGACACCGCCGACTGCCGAACCGCCGGCGATCCCGATCTGGAAGGCCACCAGGTACCAGGCGGACACCCGTGCTGCCGCGCCAGGTCCGGCCCGCAGTACGCCGCGTTGCAGCACCGGAGGAAGGGCACTGAAGGCGGCGCCCCAGGCGATTAACCCCAGGATGATCATCACCGCAGGGCTGGACAGTCCGGCGAACAACATGGCGAACCCGGCCAGCAGGGACAGCAGCACGGCGACAGCAGTCCCGCCCGGGTGTTGATCAAGGAAGCGTGAGCACGCCATGGTGCCGCCCAGTCCGGCCAGGCCATAGATCAACAGTGCAGCAGGATAGCTGGAACCGCCCCACGCCGAGGGCAGCAGCAGCACCGACAGGTAGGTGAAGCTGCCGAAGTGTGCGGCCGCCAGCACGGCGGTCACCGTACAGACCATGATCACGCCGGACCAGCGGATCGCGCCACCACGACGTGACTCGGCTGTGAGCCTCGGCAGCGCCCACCAGGTCAGTACGGCGGCCAGGAGC
>JAKDKP010000560.1 GCA_030453285.1 Propionibacteriales bacterium | reverse complement strand
CCCCAAAGGTGCTGCGCCAACCGAGTTGGGCTCCCAGGAAGCTGCCGACCGGCAGGCCGAAGACGATTGCCAAGGTGATGCCGCTGAAGACGGTCGCCACCGCCGAACCCTTCTTCTCCGGCGGCAGCAGATCGGTCGCGATCGCGGCACTGATGCCCATGTAGGCGCCGTGGCACAGCGCGGCAACAATGCGGCCCGTCAGCAGTAGGCCGAAGTTCGGCGCCATGGTGGTCAACAGGTTGCCGATCACGAACAGCCCGACCAGCAGGCGCAGCACCAACGCCCGGTCACGCCCGGCCGCCATCACCGACATCACGATGGCACCGACCGCCACCGCGATCGCATAGCTGCCCACCACCCAGCCGGAGACGCCGGCGGTGACAGCGAAGTCGGTCGCGATCGAGGGCAACAGCCCGGCCGGGGCGAATTCGGTCAGGCCGATGCTGAAGGCGCCGAGCGCCAGGGCCAGCACTCCGGCCCGACCAGACGTGCGTCGTTCTGTGTACGGAGGTGAGGGTGCTTGCGGAGTTGCTTGGCTGATGTTGATCATGGTCGTGGCAGGCCCTTTCGTCGGAGACTCAGGCGCCCAAGCCAACGCAGTCCCCGAGATCGGTGCCAGCACCAACTCTTCCCAGGCTGGGACTGCCTACCACCAACTGGGTCAGGCAGAACCCTTCGAGGACCGGGGATACTGGCACACATGGCGACCGCATCCACCTCCCACGAGCTCGGCGCATTCCTCCGGTCCCGACGGAGCGCACTGAGTCCAGTCACACTCGGACTTCCTTCGTACGGGCAACGCCGCGTGCAAGGTCTGCGTCGCGAGGAACTGGCGTTGTTGGCCGGTGTCTCCACCGCGTACTACACGCGACTGGAGCAGGGCGCCTCGCTGACGGCTTCGGAGTCGGTGCTGGATTCGCTCGCCTCGGCGCTCGGCCTGGACGAGGACGAGCGGGCCCACCTGAAGACCCTGGCCCGCCCCACGCCGAACGCGAAGCCCGCCACGACGCGGCCCGAACGAGCCACGCCCGAACTGCGCCAACTCGTCTCGGCCATGATGGGCACGCCCGCCTTGCTGTTGGGCAGATTCCAGGACGTGCTCGACTGGAACCCCGAAGCCCACCGACTGTTCGCCGGCCACCTGGACGTCGACGCACCCCGGAATCGTCGGACGCGGCCCAACATGGTGCGGATGCTGTTCCTCGACCCCGAGGGCCGTGCCCTGTATCGCGACTGGCAGCAGCAGGCCGCGTACTCGGTCTCCGCGCTCCGTTTTGCCGCCGGTGAATTCCCCAACGACGGAGCCCTGCGCGAGCTCGTGGGGGAATTGTCCACCGTCAGCCAGGAGTTCGCCGAGCTGTGGGCCAAGCGGACCGTGCGTCGCTGTGCCGGGGGCAGCAAACAGTTCCGCCATCCCGAGTTCGGCGACTTCGACCTGGACTTCGAGTCCCTCGACGTGCCTCGCCAACCCGGTCAGCGGCTGCTCCTGCTGTCAGCCAAACCCGGCACCGCCGACGAGGCCGCATTGTTGTTGCTGGCGCACGCCAGCCGCGAGGCGACTGTGGGGACGACGTGACCTCCGACTGATGCGCGCTGGGGCACGGGCTCGCCTCATCAACCCCCGGAAGACGCACCCCTACTGAACGCATGTGCTAGATTCAGACCATGCGGTCAAGAAATGGATCGAACGGTCCGAGTTTCATCGAGCGCGCCCGGCGTGAGCAGATCATCGGTTGCGCGGTCGACTCGTTGGCCGAGGACGGATTCGCTGCCACCTCCATCGGCGCGGTGGCCACCCGCGCCGAGGTGGCCAAGAGCGCGGTGCTCTACTACTTCGGCTCCAAGGCTGGCCTCTTGGAAGCCGTCGTCGAGTCCGTGTACGCCGACGCGGCTGCCACCCTGAGCATCACCACCGACACTTCGGGCGACAGTCGGGAACGGCTGCGCACCTACCTCGCCGAATGCACTGCGTTCGCCGACGAGAATCGTGGGCGGACGGCGGCATTGACCGAGATCTTCGCCAACCTGCGGAGCGACGACGGCAATCTGCGGTACGGCGTCGTCGAGAACGCCCCGATGGTCGAGTTCGTCGCCGACCTCCTGCGCCGAGGCCAGGCCGACGGGACCTTCGGCGCCTTCGACCCCACCTTGATGGCCCTTTCCATCCGCTCGGCCATCGACACACTGCCGGCTCTGTTCGCGAGCCAACCGAACCTCTCCGGCGCCCAGGTGTCAGCGCACCTGATCAGCCTCTTCGTCCGAGCCACTCAGACTTCACAGTGAGTACCTCAACGAACGGAGGGATCGAATGACGACCACCCGAACACCCACCCAGAGTCGGCGCCACATGCTCGCCTCCACCGCCGCCCTCGGCGGTGGGATCCTCGCCGCCGGCGGCACGGGATGCGCAGCCGCGTCGGCGGAATCCCCGTCGCCAAGCTTCGTGCTCGTGCACGGATCGGCAAGCAACGCCTACTTCTGGACGCCGCTGGTGCGCGAACTGGCCCTGCTCGGCCGACGCA
>JAKDKP010000559.1 GCA_030453285.1 Propionibacteriales bacterium | reverse complement strand
CCTGCCAGGGCAAGCCTGGCGATCAGGATGTCCACCGAACGGGGTCAACCTCAACGTAGGCCTTGGTCGGTTCGTGGTGTTGCATCCGCACGATCACGACCGGTAGAGCGCGGCGTTGGCCTGGCGATGTCCACCACGGTTGAGCCGGTGCCGGGTCGTCATTCCTGAGGAGGTAGGAATCGGGGCAACGCCGCAGAGCTTGGCGATGGCCGGCTCGGAGCGGATCCGTTCAGGGTTGTCGCCGGCGACGATGAGCATCTCGGCGGCGGTGTCTGGACCAACCGCGAACGCGGCCGTCAGGTCCGGCGCGGCCTGGGTGGTCAGTTGCGCCAGGCTTTCTCGTGGTCGGTGATCTCTTCGTTGAGTTGTTGCCAGCGTCGTGCGATCGCGCGCAGGGTGTACTTCGTGGACGCCAGGATCGTGGTGATCTGGCCGGGTCGCAGCGCAGCGCGCCGGGTGATCAGCGCCATCTTCGACAGTGGCTGTAGCTCCTCACGCAGCTGGGGTGGTGCGTTGACGATGACCTGTTTGAGGCTGATCATCGCTGCGGTGCGGGCCTTGACCGCGATGTCCTTGGCGACCTTGACCTGGCGGATCATCTCGACTGTTCCATCAGCGCTCTTCGGGACCGCGCTGGCTTGGCCAGCGAGGACGGCACGGGCGGCGTTCTCGGCGTCGATGGTGTCGGATTTGCCTCGCAGGCGTCGGTCTCGTCGGTCGGTGCGCACGACCTCGATGGTGCCGATGTCGCGGCGGCGCACGGCGCTGGCCAGTCCGGCACCGTAGGAGCCGGTTCCTTCGATGCCGAAGGTGATTTTGCCGCCGAATGCGAGGGCCCAGTCGATCAGTTCGGTGTAGCCGCCGGTGTCGGCGACGAACGATCGGTTGCCCAGCGCGGCGCCGAGGTCGTCGATGGCGAACGCGACGTGGACGTACTTGTGGGTGTCGACACCGATGATGACTCGACGGTGTGCGGGGACCTGTTGCATGCTCATGAGTACTTGCTCCAACCAGACCAAGGGACAGGGCGAGTGACGCTGGCCGGTCGGGTGGACGGGACTGTGATGAGACTGCTGACTCAGGCTCCTATGAGGTCACGCCCGCCCGGCCAGCACCATGTGGTGGTGCACCTCCTGGCGGACGACAGATCAACAGCCAGGACACCCAGACTTCGGGGTCAGTCGTAAGCAAGGGTCAGGCCGCCAAGAGGCGTGTAGCAGTCTCACAGTCGTACGCGTCGCCGACCGACCCGATCGAGGGGCGGATCTCCTCCAGGCAAGGTGGTCGGTCAGCCGCAGACTCGTATATTGGGCGAGTTCAACCGGTCGATGCAACACCGGGTTGTTGGAGGGAGCGTAGTTGTTCTTCGAAGACCTCGGCGACGTGTCCCTCGCGGCCGCGCTGCCACAGCGCCATCCGCAGCGGGATCATCACCAGATCGGTCTGCTTGGTCGTCGCGGCGTGCCAGGCCACGATCCGTTGGGCGTAGACATCGACGATGAACGCGACATACGTGAAGCCAGCCCACGTGCGCACGTAGGTGAAGTCGGTGACCCACACCCGGTTGGGGGCCGGCGCAGTGAAATCACGATCGAGCAGGTCACCGGCGCGGATGCCGTCCTTGGCGGGGATCGTGGTGCGCACGCCCTTGTCGCGTCGCACGCCGGTCAGGCCAAGGGTGCGCATCGCCCGGTCCACCGCCCCGAACGACGCATCACCGATGACGGTGCGACGCACGCAGGCGGTCATCTTCCGGCGGCCGTAGAGACCCTCCGGGGTCAGCTTGCGCCGGCCGTGCTGGTCGAGGGTCCAGGCGATGTCACGGACCGCGTCCATGACCTGGGCATCGGTCATGGTCCGCGCGGCCACGGCACGGCCACTGGTCTTCCAGCTGCGGTAGGTCCGCGCAGCGATCCGGCAGCCCTGCTCGCGCAGCACCCGGCAGATCGACTCGACCGCGTGGCCCTGGGCCCTCATGGTGTCGATGAATCCCATGATCATCGGTTGCGGGGGTCGAGCTCCCCCGCGAAGAAAGTCGTCGCCGCCTTCAGCACGGCCACGTCCTCGCGCAACCGACGATTCTCCGCCTTCAATCGCTTGATCTCTTGGTGCTCTTGGCTGCTGACGCCTTCGCGACGTCCGGCGTCGATGTCCGCCTGGCTGACCCATCGGCGGACGGACTCCCGCGAGACGCCCAGCTGCTTCGATACCGCGACCATCGCCTCGGTCACCGAGGGGTACTCCTGCTGGTGCTCGGTCACCAACCTGACAGCTCGAGCGCGTAGCTCGGGATCAATCTTCTTCGGCATGTGCTCATCCTCCTGGACTCAAACAGGAGCGGCATCAAACCTGGGGCGCTTCACCAAGCCCCTTGCCTCGCCCCTGATGCACTGCGACTCATAACAAGAACTTTTGAGAACCCATAACGAGAAGTTATTGCTGCAAAGACCTGCCTTCTCTGCAATCTGCGCTGCATCTCGACATCAGATATCGAGATGTAGCGAGAACTGCACATGACACGCC
>JAKDKP010000558.1 GCA_030453285.1 Propionibacteriales bacterium | reverse complement strand
CCCAGCTCGCCAAGTGCATCGCCACCAAGAGCGTCCAGCCGCGCAACTGCCGGTTCGCGTACGAGCCTCCAGCCGGCGTGCGGGTCGACACCGAAACCATCCGGTGGAGGCTGCTCGACGATCCGGTGCCGAGCTGGCAGCCCCCTGGGATGTACAACACCGCAAAGGTGTCGGGCGTCATGCCCTACCAAACCGAATTCAGTGCCACCGTCACCTTCAAAGGAGTCCGCCAACAGGTGCGAGAGACTGTGCTGGTGATCATGTACCCCACCTTCGACCTGACCGGCGGCAAGGCGGTGCTGACGCAGTGGTGATCACCACTGCCACTCGAAACCCAGCGCCTGACCCGGAGCCGTGTTGTGCACTTGCATCCGTACGGTGCCGGTCTGATCGGGCCGTACGGGATCGGCGCGCTGGCGTTCCCCATGGGTGCCGAAGACCGTGAACGGTGTGATCAGCGACGGAGGAGATCCCTCGAACTGTGTCTCCAGCACGAAAGTGCCCACCGGCCCTCGGGACCCCTCGATGATGTCGTTGGCCACGTTGTTGACCAAGCCGGGGCTGGTGGATGCGCCATCGTCGATCGAGTAGCCGTAGGCGTGGGACTGACCGACTCCCAAGGGCCGAGGGAGCGTGAACTCGACCACGGTCAGTTGATGGTCGGGAAGAACCCAGTGCTGGGACACTGCCACACCGAACGCGTCCGTCACCGGCGACAGCGCGTCGACCTCATCGTCGTACGCGACCGAGCACATGACGTGAGTCAGCGCCTCGATGTTGGAACGGATCACCCGGTGGACCCGGTTGAGCCCGAAACGCTTGTCATCGCGGACCGTCTGGTGACAGTGATAGACGTCAGAGGTCCAGTTGGCAGCGTGCGCCGACTCGTGCAATCCACGGAGTTGATCTTGCAGCACCAGCGGCGAGACGCCGAGCACGTCTGACAGATCGGCCACCACAGGGGCCACGAAGGACCGGGCGAACTTCCTGGCTTGTGCCTCCGTCAGATTCAATGCCTTGGCGAGTGAGCGCAGGGTTGCCGGATGGGGGCGTCGAGTTTCCCCGGACTCGATCGACCGGATGGCGCGCTCGCTGACCCTTGACGTCCTCGCAAGGTCGGTCTGGGTCAGGGACCGCTCCTCGCGCAAGCCACGGAGCTGCCCACCCCCGACAGAAGGTTCCACGGTCCGATCCTCCTCAGCGTCACATCGCCCACCACAGTTGTGCACCGGTGATCACGACCCCGTGGCCACATCCCAACTCCAGACGATGATCACAATCGCGATGAAGGCAATGACCAGTGGATGGCGGACCAGGCGCCGTTGCCGCACCCGTTCATCAGGAGTGAGTCGTGGCTGCACTCCATGGCCGCAGCATACGCCGGGTACGCCAACCCGTCCCGGCAAAGCCCCATGATCAACGGCGCACCTCGGCGGTGGCCGTCGCCCCCATCTGGCCCACCAGATCTGCTCGTACGGACATGCGCCGCCCCGGCGTGACCGACAACTGCGGACTGGTGGTGCCGACCGTACTGAACACCCGGCCGGTGGCCAGGGTGATCGCGACCGGAGCCGATCCTCGCGACGGATCACTGACGGCCAATCGGGCGGTACGGCCGCTGGACGAAAACGCCACGGCACACGGTCCGTCGGCCGAGATGATCGCGGTCTCTGCAGGGGAGAAGAAGTTCGCCATGATCACCATGTCCGCGCCGGTGCTGATCTTGATCACATGCGCTTCGGCCGTCTGCGTCACGAACTCGATGCGCCAGTTCATCGTGCTCGTGTCGGCCGCCGACATCGTGGGCAGCAGGACGTAGGCGTAACGGCCGTCGGTGGTCCCCTTGGGATGCAGAATGGCGAGGCCGGCGTACTGCTCGGTGCGTTCGTCGGCGCTGCCAGCAGTGTCGGCGCCGGAGTTGATCTTGCGCCATGATCCCGTACGCGTGGTGACCCGGGCCCGCACCTGGTGCTCGCCCAGGAAGCGGTAGCCGCCGACCCCTTCGATGTGTGCCCAGTCGGGATTGGAGAGCGTTTCGGTGGCGGTGACGACTCGACCGTCCACCCGCAGAGTGCGGGCGCCATCTGCGAGACGTCGCTGCTCGACGGTGGTCTCGGCGTCGGCCGCCGAGGTCGAGATCCCCGACCCGACCGCGATCACCGCATCCGGCAACAGGAACCAGGACTTGCGGGCGGCAACGGTGCCGTCGTGGTTGAGGTGGTCCATCCCGATGCTGCCATGCGCCTCGTCCAGGCGCACCCCGCCGGCCCACTTCTGGGTGGCCCGGGGGATGCCGGTGCCGGCCCCGGAGGCCCCCGAGGGGCGTTCGGCCAGCGAGCTGGTCGTGCCCGGCATCCGGTACGGATCGACCGTCGGCCAGTAGTCGCCGGCGAACTGGTCCTCGTCGGCGTCGGTCAGTAGGTACGCCATCCCGTCACCCTGGTACCAGCCGAGGTTGTTCTCGTTGTTGCCCCACTCGTAGCGGCCGATCCGTTTCGAGGAGGTAGACACCGTGTACGCCCATCCC
>JAKDKP010000557.1 GCA_030453285.1 Propionibacteriales bacterium | reverse complement strand
TCGGCACTGCCCGGGAAGCGGCCTGGGTCGGCGGCGTAGCCCGGATCGGCGTTGCCCGGATCGGCGTTGCCCGGATAGACACTGCCCCAGGGAACGACGCCCGATGGTGCATTGGTACTCGGAGCTTGTGTCGGCCAGTCGCCCCGCTGCCCTCCGACCTCGCGTTGCCCGCCGTCCCACGGAGCCTCGAATCCCCCTGATCTCCGCCCGGTGTCACTTGACCGGTGGTCGGATCCTTGGGGCGGCGCATCGTACGAGGGAGCCGAGCCAGCAGCGGGGTACGACTGGTTCGTCTCGGCGTGGGCACCCCGACCGGCGCCCGAGCCGCTGGTGTCTGCTCCCTGGCGTACGGGATTCGTGTCGGGCGAACTGGTCGGGGCGCTGCTGCTCGGTCCATGATCAGCTTCTGCCGTCGGCGGTGGTCGCGACGTGACGTACGGACCGGAGCCATCGGGGTTCTCGCCGATCACCTCACTTCGGGTGATGAGCGCACCGGGGCCACCGATCGTCCCCGGTGGTGCCGCAGATAGCTCGTTCTCGGTGACACCGGTGGCCGCACTGGCCAGGTCCTCTCCGGTGTAGCTGGGTGTCGGGTTGCCGCCGGCCGCAGGCCCACCCGGCTTCGCACCAAGCTGTTCGGTCATCTGGCCGGCCCACTGGTTCTGGATCTGCTGCTGTTCTGCGTCGTTGAACGCCGCATCCGAGGCCGTCGTCCCCATACCCGCACCGGGAGAAGGGCCTTGTTGCTCGTCGGCGCCGACAAGTCCGGAGGCGTCCCAGAAGTCCTGCCCGGCATCGGCGGTGGGCCCCGCGGGTCCACCGGATCCGGGCACTCCGGCAGCGAGGCCCTTTGGCAGGTGTTGCCCGAACAGCGAACCCTTGCTCTGCGGGGCAAATGTCGAGGTCGTCCCCTTCGGCATGGTCAGCGCCGGCTGGATGTCGACCGACGGCTTGAGACCGGCCAACTTGGCGACCGCGGCGTCATGCACGCCCCGAATCTGTGCCTGGGCAGCGATCTGGAGCTGGCGGAGCTGCACGATCACCACCAGCTTGTCGATGCCGGTCTTCTTACCCATCAACTGCTGGCTCTTCAGCTGCAGTGCGGCGAGGATCACGTTGATGGCCGTCTTGGTGAACGTCACGATGGCGGCCTGGAGGCTCAACGTCTTGGCCAGCTCGGTACAAGCCGCGCCGGTGGAGTCGAGGTACTTCCCGAACGCGGTGATCTTGGCGACGGCAGCATCGGCGGCAGGACCGACGAACGAACTGGCAAGGCCACGCAGCATCGTGCTCAGTTCGGTCTCGCGCTCCCCGCACGCCTTCGCCTGGGCTGCCCACGTCCTGGCGAGGCTGCTCAGGGCCACCTCATCGGCCTCGGGGAAGAAGCCCACGTACACCCACTTCGGGACGTACTCCCCACTCAGCACGGCCATCGCCATCAGAACTCGCCTGCCGTGCTGGTGTTCTGCTGCTCGGTGTCGGCGTACTGCTTGGCCGTCTCCTCCAGGGCGGTGGCGATCTCGCTGAGTTGGTAGGGCAATTGCAGGACCGACTCCAGCACGTCTTCGGCCGGCTCCAGGTAGGCCTTGGCGATGGCTCCGCCCAACTGGTCCTTGCCCCAGGAGTTGGCGTTGATCCCCACCGACACCGCCGTTGCCGCCGAAGTGGCGACGGCCGCGATGGCGGTGGCGGTGACCGTACGAGCGGCCGCGGAGATGGCCGCGGGATCATGCACCTGCGTACTCACCGTGCAGCACCTCCCGTGGTCGACAACGGATCGTCGGCCTCGTCGCCACGAGCGCCGTCGAGGTACTCCTCGTACATCTGTGGAGGCATGATCGCCATCAGCTCCGGCATCGATTCCAGCATCTCGCGAACGGGGTCCCCCTCAACCCCCATCGTCTCCCGGGAGAGTTGATCGGCCACATCCTGGGAGGCCTGGGCGAAGGCGTCCATGATCGCGGTGCGCAGGTTGGCGATCGACCCCAGGCGCAGGGCGCGAGGGTCGAGTGTGAGGTCGATCAACCGGTTGTCGGAGTCGACCTCGATCACCACCGCCTCGTCCTGGGCCGAGCCGCGCCCGGTGACGGCGACGCCGCCAACCCCCACCCTGGCCAACGCCTTGGCATTCTTCTCGTACTCGGCGAGCAGCTCCTCGCCCCGACGGCGTAGCCGTTCGGTCGTGTACGGGAGGTCGCCGGCCAGGTCGATCAGCTCACCCCCGGGCATGCCTGGGGTGGCGGCGGGCTCGGATCTGCCAGCAGTCACCGGTCCTCCTTGGTTGGGGGAGAGACATGTCTATCGTGCCGTGGGTTCAGTTCGTGCCCCCTGTCCACAGCCCCCTTGCGCCCACGGTCGCCGAGGTGGGAAACGATACGGTGGGTCGGTGGCAGCCGCAGCAGGCGTCGACCCCGAGTTGTGGACTCCGGTCGACGGATTCGAATTCACCGACATCACCTACCACCGGGCGACTGAACCGCTGGGCGGTCGGACCGGTGTGGTCCGGATCGCCTTCGACCGACCGGAGGTGCGCAATG